>NZ_JBSFHA010000084.1:0-49333 GCF_053596855.1 Streptomyces sp. NPDC001617 | reverse complement strand
GAGCGCATCGAGCTCTCCGGCGTCCCGGAGGCCGAGATCCACGGCCGCGCGGTCACCGACCTCGTGCACCTGCTCGCCGAGCTGCTGGAGAACGCCACCACGTTCTCCTCCCCGCAGACCAAGGTCCGCGTCACCGCGACCCGTCTCCCCGACGGCCGCGTGATGATCGAGATCCACGACAAGGGCATCGGCCTCACCGCCGAGGACTTCGCGGACATCAACCACAAGCTCGCGAACCCGCCCACCGTCGACGCCGCGATCTCGCAGCGCATGGGCCTCTTCGTGGTCGGCCGCCTCTCCGACCGGCACGGCATCCGCGTCCAGCTGCGCCCCTCCGGCGAGCAGGCCGGCACCACCTCGCTGGTCATGCTGCCGGACGCGATCACCCACGGTGGTGGCGGCGAGCAGCAGCTCAACCGCGACGAGTTCACCGTCTCGCAGATCATCCCGGAGCAGCAGTTCCACGGTGAGGACTTCAACAACGGTCTGCCGATGCGCACGGCCGCGGAGCTCGGCTTCGACGACACCCGTTACTCCGACGTCCCCGACGACATCCGCGAGCTGGACCCGGTCGGCCGCTCGCTGATGCGCGAGGAGCGCCGCGCGGCCCTGGAGGCCCAGCACGGTCAGGGCCAGCCCCAGGAGCAGGGCGCCGAGGCGTCCTCGTACGCCGACGCCTTCGACGCACAGCCGTCGTACGACAACGGCTTCCCGGAGCAGCACACCGGCTCCTTCGACCCCCGCCCGGCGTACGACGAGCAGCAGCAGTCCCCGTACGAGGAGCAGCAGCAGTCCCCGTACGAGGAGCAGCAGCGCACCTCGTACGAGGAGCCGGCCCCGCAGCCGTCGTACGACGAGCCGTACTTCGCGCCGAACGGCTCACTGCCGCAGAACGACACCTTCTCGTCGAACGGCGGCTACCCCGAACCCTCGTATGCGGAGCCGGTCCAGGAGGAGCAGGCGCCGCTGCGCGCATCGGCTCCGGAGGCCTTCCCGGCCTTCCAGGAGCGCCGTCAGCAGGACGACTGGCCGCAGCAGGACAGCTACCAGAACGGCTACACGGACCAGTACGCTCCGGAAGCGGAACCTGTGCAGGCCGCTGACGTGAGCGAGCGCGACCGCGTAGGCTTCGACCGTCCGGGACCGGCCCCTTCCGCCGCTCACGCGCTGACCGACGCCGGGCTCCCCCGCCGCGGATCCTTCGCGGGCGGTACGAGCGGTTCGAACGGCACGCGGCAGCACGTGAGCCAGGAAGCGCCGGCTCCGGCCGCCGCACCGGAAAACAACGGCAACGGAATCGGTCCCGGCGGCGACTGGCGTTCGGCGAACGACGAGCGCTGGCAGCAGGCCTCCGCGCTCCGGAAGCCCAAGGCGGGCGGGGTCACCTCCTCCGGCCTGCCGCGGCGGGTGCCCAAGGCCAACCTGGTCGAGGGAGCCGCCGCAAGCACCCCCCAGGGAGGCCCGTCGGTCTCCCGCGCTCCGGAGGACGTCCGGGGCAGGCTGAGCAACCTGCGTCGGGGCGTCCAACGAGGACGCAGCGCAGGCAGCAGTGAAACGAACGGCCAGGGCTTCGGTCCTGACAGCACCTACAACCAGGAGCGTTAGTGTGAGCCCGATGAGCCAGGCGGCACAGAACCTGAACTGGTTGATCACCAACTTCGTGGACAACACCCCGGGGGTGTCCCACACCGTGGTGGTCTCCGCCGACGGACTCCTTCTGGCGATGTCCGAAGGGTTTCCGCGCGACCGCGCCGACCAGCTTGCGGCCGTCGCCTCCGGTCTGACGTCACTGACGGCGGGCGCCTCCAGGATCTTCGAGGGTGGCGCCGTGAACCAGACGGTTGTGGAGATGGAGCGGGGATTCCTGTTCATCATGTCCGTATCCGACGGTTCCTCACTCGCGGTTCTCGCCCACCCCGAGGCGGACATCGGCCTCATTGGGTACGAGATGGCCCTTCTGGTGGACCGAGCCGGTTCGGTCCTGACGCCCGATCTCCGGGCCGAGCTCCAAGGCAGCCTGCTCAACTGACAGACGGACGGTGCGTTTTGGCGTCCCGGGGCCGTAAGGTTTCGGGACGCGGCTCCACAGGTATGGGTGCCCGGCACGGTCGGAGGAGGAGAAGAGAGTGGCAACACCCCCAGGCGGTTCGAATTCGGGCAACTGGTCGTACGGCCCTGCCCAGGGCCAGGGCGACGGTTCCCAGAACCCGAACCGTTACAACTTCCCCTCTGCACCGAGCCAGCGGCGTCAGCACCCGTACGCGCCCCAGGGCCCCCAGGGTCCCGGTCCGTCGCCGTACGACCAGCCGCCGGCCCCGCGCATCCAGCCCGTGCAGCCGCAGCGACGCTCCCCTGAGCCTTCCCCCGCGGGAGGCGCCAGCAACCCCCTGGTGCGTCCGTACGCCATGACCGGCGGCCGGACCCGCCCGCGCTACCAGCTCGCCATCGAGGCGCTGGTGCACACCACCGCGCAGCCGCACCAGATGCAGGGCCAGCTGCCCGAGCATCAGCGCATCTGCAACCTCTGCCGTGAGATCAAGTCGGTGGCCGAGATCTCGGCCCTCCTGACGATCCCTCTCGGCGTGGCCAGGATCCTCGTCGCCGACTTGGCGGAGGCGGGACTGGTCGCGATCCATCAGCCCGGCGGCGACGAGAACGCCGGCGGCCAGCCAGACGTGACACTGCTCGAAAGGGTGCTCAGTGGACTTCGCAAGCTCTAGCGGCGGTCCTTCCCGCTCCACCACCTCGGCGAAGATCGTGGTGGCGGGTGGCTTCGGCGTGGGCAAGACCACGTTCGTCGGGGCCGTTTCGGAGATCAACCCGCTGCGCACAGAGGCCGTGATGACATCCGCTTCGGCGGGCATCGACGACCTCACCCACACCGGAGACAAGACGACCACCACGGTCGCCATGGACTTCGGCCGCATCACCCTGGACCAGGACCTGATCCTGTACCTCTTCGGTACGCCGGGCCAGGACCGCTTCTGGTTCATGTGGGACGACCTGGTCCGCGGCGCGATCGGCGCGATCGTGCTGGTGGACACCCGCCGTCTCGCCGACTGCTTCCCCGCGGTCGACTACTTCGAGAACTCGGGCCTGCCCTTCGTCATCGCCCTCAACGGCTTCGACGGCAACCAGCCGTACAACCCCGACGAGGTTCGCGAGGCGCTGCAGATCGGCCCCGACACCCCGATCATCACGACGGACGCCCGCCACCGCGCGGACGCGAAGTCGGCCCTGATCACGCTCGTCGAGCACGCCCTGATGGCACGCCTGCGCTAGCCCGGGCACCCAAGCCGAAAAGGGCCCTCTCCCTCGGGAGGGGGCCCTTGCGCGTCAGGCTCCGGCCGCGGCCCGCAGGATGTCCCGCATGGAGCCCATCCCGAACTTGTCCTCTGCACTGGACAGTGCGGCGACCTGCAGCAGGATGGGCCTCAGTGCGACACCCGCCGCGGAGGCCTTCTCGCGGTAGTAGTGCAGCGTCAGCAACTCGTCCCGGGTGTCGCTGCCGTGGTCGACGGCGGACATCCACAGCAGACAGCGCCGAAAGCCCTCGGCGGTGGGCTCCAGGCGCGGGCCGGCGGCCCAGCGGAACGACGTGCGACGGTTCAACAGCGCGCGTACGGCGGCCCGTTCCCGCTCGTCCCCGCGCTCGTAGCGTCCGATGAGCTCACGCACGACGGACTCCGCCTCGGACCGGACGCCCGCCTCGTCCAGCGGGGCCGGCCCCTCCCGCATCCGCCGCTCCCAGTCGGGGTCGGTGAGGTCCACCGGTCGGGTGGCGATGGGTTCGATACTCGCGTCGACGAGGGCGACCCGCTGCTCGAGCTCGGCCCACTCCCCCATGCTCTCCCCCTCACTTCCCCGACTGCGCCCCATCATGCCGACGGCCCCGCTCTCCCGGAAGGGGAGAACGGGGCCGTACGGGCGCCTGGGGCTCAGTGCCAGCTGTGCGGGGCCCGGAAGCCGCCCTCGCGCTCCAGGCGGCGCCAGCCGGCCTTCGGGCGGCCTCGGTGGGTCTGGGTCTCGGAGGGCTGGGCGGCGGCGCGGGCCAGGAGGACGGCCGTGATGGCGGCGACTTCCTCGGGCTCGGCGTGGCCCTTCTCGACGCGGATGTCAGGGGTGCTCATAGGTCTCAGTCTCCGTGAGAGAGGTTTCCGCGGGGGTGCCGCGGAGGGTCCGCTGGGTTACTGCGGGGGGTTGCCGTGCTTGCGTGAGGGCAGGTCGGCGTGCTTGGTCTGCAGCATGGCCAGAGAGCGAGCGAGGATCTCTCGCGTCTCGGTCGGGTCGATGACGTCGTCGACCAGGCCGCGCTCGGCCGCGTAGTACGGGTGCATCAGCTCGGACTTGTACTCCTTGACCATGCGGGCCCGCATGGCCTCGGGGTCCTCGGCGTCGGCGATCTGCCGGCGGAAGATGACGTTGGCGGCACCTTCCGCACCCATCACGGCGATCTCGTTCGTCGGCCAGGCGTAGGTGAGGTCGGCGCCGATGGACTGGCTGTCCATGACGATGTAGGCACCTCCGTAGGCCTTGCGCAGGATCAGGGAGATCCGCGGGACGGTCGCGTTGCAGTAGGCGTACAGGAGCTTCGCGCCGTGGCGGATGATGCCGCCGTGCTCCTGGTCGACGCCGGGGAGGAACCCCGGCACGTCCAGGAACGTGATGATCGGGACGTTGAAAGCGTCACACATCTGGACAAAGCGCGCAGCTTTTTCCGACGCCTCGATGTCCAGGACGCCGGCGAGGGTCTGCGGCTGGTTGGCGACGATGCCGACCACCTGGCCGTCCAGGCGGGCCAGCGCGCAGATGATGTTGCGCGCCCAGCGCTCGTGGACCTCCAGGTACTCGCCGTCGTCGACGATCTCCTCGATGACCTTGGCCATGTCGTACGGCCGGTTGCCGTCCGCCGGGACCAGGTCCAGCAGGACGTCGCTACGGCGCTCCGCCGCGTCCGTGGCCTCCACGCGCGGCGGGTTCTCGCGGTTGTTCTGGGGCAACAGGCTGAGCAGGTACCGGACCTCGGCGATGCAGGTCTCTTCGTCGTCGTAGGCGAAGTGGCAGACACCGCTCGTCTCGGCGTGCACGTCCGCGCCGCCCAGGCCGTTCTGGGTGATCTCCTCGCCGGTGACCGCCTTGACGACGTCCGGGCCGGTGATGAACATCTGCGAGGTCTCGCGGACCATGAAGACGAAGTCCGTCAGGGCCGGAGAGTAGGCCGCGCCGCCGGCGCACGGGCCGAGCATGACGCTGATCTGCGGGATGACACCCGACGCCCTGGTGTTGCGCTGGAAGATGCCGCCGTAGCCGGCCAGCGCCGAGACGCCCTCCTGGATGCGGGCGCCCGCGCCGTCGTTCAGCGAGACCAGCGGAGCACCGGCCGCGATGGCCATGTCCATGATCTTGTGGATCTTCGTGGCGTGGGCCTCGCCCAGCGCGCCGCCGAAGATACGGAAGTCATGGGCGTAGACGAAGACCGTGCGGCCCTCCACCGTGCCCCAGCCGGTGATGACACCGTCGGTGTGCGGCTTCTTGGCCTCCAGGCCGAAACCGGTCGCCCGGTGCCGGCGCAGCTGCTCGACCTCCTGGAAGGAACCCGCGTCCAGCAGCAGCTCGATGCGCTCCCGGGCGGTCAGCTTGCCCTTGGCGTGCTGCGCCTCGGTCGCCTTCTCGCTCGGGCCGGCCAGCGCCCGCGCACGGATCTCGTGCAGCTCGGCCACACGCCCGCGCGCGTCCGTCGGCTCACCCGTCGACTCACCCGGCGCCTCATCCAAAACGGTCATGTAGCGACCTTACGAAGGACACCAAGGAAAGCGAGCCGTCGACTCCTCACAGTCTCCGGCCCGTTTTCCTGGTACCACTGAACAGAACCTGACCGGCATGCAGGCCTTCTGACTGCTCAGGGGGCGTCGGGCTTGTAGGGGCCGTACAAAGGCGTCAGCCGAGCGTCAGCTCACATCCGTGAGTCGCACATGACACGCCCGGGGTAACCCGGAGGGCCAGTCGGCGTCCCGTCGACAGCACCTCGACCGAATCGTCGGCCCGGATCGCCTCGCGCACCGGATGGTCCCAGGTGATCTCGAAGGGTTCCCCCGTGCGGGGCGGCTCGCTCACGCAGAGGGTAGCGGTGCGGCCGTGGTGGCGTACGAGGACGCTCGCGGGCGCGGAGGCGGTCAGCGGGCCCGCGCGGCCCGGCTGCCAGAAGTTGGCGGCCGTCAGGCCGAGCGAGGGGACGCGGACGGCCTGGCAGGCGGTGTCGTTGGCGAGGAGTGACAGCCAGCGGTGGTGGCCTGCGGCGCGCGCCGCGACCGCACGGCGGGAGGCGCCGGGCATGAGGACGTAGACATACGTGGCGTCGGTCGGATCCGTCCCGTGGTCGAGCCAGAGGGTCTGCCAGCGCCGGGTGCGCCGTTCCGTCGTACTGGTGGTGTTGATGTCGGACCAGGCGCCGGTGCGGTCCTCGCGGAGGGCGCGCAGCTCGCCGCGCGGGACCACCCAGCCGCCGTGCCCCTCCAGATGGGCCCAGCCCCTGCCCCGTACGAACTCCTGGGTACCGCCCTCCCCCAGGTTCCGGTTGTCCACCACGGTCTCCACCGGGACGCCGTCCGCACAGGTGATTCCGGCGCCCAGGCAGATGACCGCGTCCGCGACGCAGAACCACGACTTGCGGGCCCGCAGCGTCGAGCCGAGGCCTCTGAGGTCCTGTCCGACGGCCGCGTACTCGCCGTCGGTCGTGCCGCCGACCCAGCGGACGTCCGGCTTGGGGGCGCCCCATTCGCCGCCGGCGCGGTCGGGGAGGCGGAGGGTGGAGACGGTCGTGCCCGGGAGGCGGTACCAGTCGACGGTCGGCCAGAACCAGTCGGTGTACTGATCGGACCGGCCGCTCCGGCCCGCAGGCCACCAGAAGAGCATTCCGGCACCCGTGTGCCAGCCGCGCGGGTTCTCGCCGTTGCCGCACTCGTAGTACGTGATGCGGTCGCTGCACATCGAGATGTTCGCGGTGAAGGCGGGGCGGCGGTGGACGGCGCGGTCCATCGCCGGGAAGAGGTGATGGGCGACGGGCTCGGGGGCGGCGGGGACGGGCGCGTCGGCGACCGCGTGGAGACGGGCCAGGTCGCCCACGTCGAACTGAGGGGCCGTCAGGATCGGTGTCACCGTGTCCCGTTCGATCCAGCCCTTGATGTACGACTGCCAGCGCTCGCGTTCCGCCTGGCTCGCGCCGCCGGCCAGCAACGCGATCGCGGCGATGATGCCCTGGCCGTGGAAGTGGTCGCTGCGCATGACGTGGAGGTCGTCGGAGGTGAGGTAACCCCGGCTGATCGCGCGGCCGTTGACGCTGTCCATCACCAACCCGTCGTGGATCAGGGGCGCGTAGGCATGCTCGACACTGTCGAGGATGATCCGCCGGTTCGGGTCCGTCACCTCCCAGGCGGAGCCCGCGAGGAGCGTGAAGAGGCGGCCGAGGCCGTCGAGCATGACCTGTCCGTACGTCCCCGAGTAGGCCACCCAGGTGTGCTGGACGAAGGAGCCGTCGGCGTGGAGGCCGTCCCCCTGGGTGACGTACGGGAAGACCGGCGAGAGGGCGTCGCGGGCGAGGGCGATCCTGTCGTCCGCCCGCCCCAGGATGCCGCGCAGGGCGACCGAGCGGCACAGGTCGACGCGGTTGGCGCCGGTGGAGGTGCCGGAGTAGTCGGTGAGCAGGGTGTCGGGGACGAAGTGGTCGACTGCCGCGCAGGCGGCGGCGATACGGGCGGCGCCGAGGTCGTCGTACAGGACCGCTGTGATGTCCATGAGGAGGCGGGGGCTGCCGATCTGCCATTCCCACCAGTTGCCGTAGCGGGTGGTGGAGGGGTTGTAGACCGTGGCGGAGAGGTGGTCGAGGCCGCGCAGGATGTACGCGAGGAGGGTCGGGTCGGCGGTGGAGCCGGTGCCCTGCTGGACGTAGGCCTGGGTCATCGTCCACAGGCGGCTGTAGCTCTGGGTGATGCCGGCGGGCGGGTCGTAGGGGTAGCCGGGCCAGAGGGAGGTGGGGGTGGGGGCCATGACGGTCCGGAAGGCGCGGGCCAGTGCGCCGGTCCGGGCGAGGCGGGAGGCGTACGGCTCGGCGGTGGGGTCGTAGCCGGTGCCGAGGGCGAGGCCGAGCCAGCGGCGGCGGAGGGTGTCGTACGGGTCCTCGGGGGCGGCGCGGGCGGCGGGGGTGGCCGTGGCCAGGAGCGCCGCCGCGAGTAAGACCGCTCTGCGGGTGAGTCTCATGGGGGCTCGATCGGGTCGGTTCATGCCCTGGGCATCTACCACCTCAGAGTCATCACGCCAACACCTTGCGGATGATGTTGAAACTTGTACGGAATAGGTCTACGGTCATCCGTGTTGATTAGTTCAACATTCAACATCCCCTCGAATCTGAAGGAGCATGTCATGGCGAACCCCGACCTGACCGCCCTGACCGGTGACTACACGATCGACACCGCCCACTCCACGATCGGTTTCACCGTGCGCCACGCCATGGTGACCAACGTCAAGGGCAAGTTCCTCGACTTCAGCGGCTCGCTGCACCTGGACGGCGCCGACCCGTCGGCGTCGACGGCCTCCATCGACGTCAAGATGGAGAGCATCGACACCGGGTCCCCCGACCGTGACGGTCACCTCAAGAGCGCGGACTTCTTCAAGATCGAGGAGTTCCCGACCATGACCTTCCGCTCCACCAAGGCGGAGTCCCTGGGCGGCGAGGACTACCGGATCACCGGTGACCTGGAGATCCTCGGCACGACCAAGCCGCTCACCATCGACCTCGAGTTCAACGGCGCCGCGAAGGACCCGTTCGGCAACGAGCGCGTCGGTTTCGAGGGCAAGGCGGAGATCCTGCGCTCCGAGTGGGGGCTGACCTGGAACGCGGCCCTGGAGACGGGTGGCGTGCTGGTCTCCGACAAGATCAAGCTGAACTTCGACATCTCGGCGATCAAGACCGCGTGACGTCGTGAGCCCCGAGAGCGCCCGCCCCTGTATCAGAAGGGCGGGCGCTCGGTCATGTCCGTGGGAGTACAGACCCAGGGGGACACATGGCCAAGAAGTCAGGACCACAGCACTACCCGGGAGCCGACCGCACCCACTGGTACCAGAACCGGTACCCCGGCGACGCGATGGAGGTCAACGTCGTCGTCCTGCACACCACCGAGGGGCGCACACTGCCCGACTACCAGGGCGGCCTCATCGCACCGAACCTCACGGCGGTGCCGGACCTCGCCGCCCAGAAGCTCGTCTGGTACCAGCACTTCGACATCGACGTCTCCTCGCGCGCCCTGCGGAACCTTCCGGGCGGCGTCGAGACCAACACGCTCAACGTCTGCCAGACCGAACTGGTCGGCACCTGCGATCCCGACACGCACGCCCGGTGGACGGCGGCGGGCAAGGCGCACGTCTTCTGGCCCGAGGCGCCCGAGTGGGCGCTGGTGGCGGTCGCGCGGTTCCTGGCGTGGATGCACGAGGAGCACGACGTGCCGCTGCGCGGGCCGACCTCGTGGCCGCCGTATCCGAAGTCGTTCGGGAGCGCGGGCGGACAGCGGATGAGCGGGCGGGAGTGGAACGGCTTCAAGGGGGTGTGCGGTCACACGCACGTCCCGGAGAACGACCACGGGGATCCCGGGGCGATCGACTTCAGCGGGTTGATGGAGTTCGCGAAGGCGGCGCTGGGCGGCTGAGCCTCTCCAGGGCGGCGGCCAGTCTGGCCGCTCGTCCTTGGGGCGTACGGGCCGTGAGCAGGGCGAAGATCACCTGGTAGCGGTCCGTACGGCCGAGGGCGTCGAAGGCCGCCCTGGCCCCGGGGTTCCGGTCCAGGGCCCGCGCCAGGTCCTCGGGGACACCGGCCTCGCTCTGGGGCTCGTACGCCGCCGCCCACCGCCCGTCCGCCTGCGCGGCGGCGACTTCCGCGAGGCCGGCGGGGTGCATACGGCCGTCGGCGGTCAGCTCGGCGACGCGGCGCACGTTGACCATCGACCAGAGGCTGCCCGGCCGACGCGGGGTGATCTTCTGGAGGAAGTACGAGGCATCGAGTGCCTTGCGCTGACCGGTGATCCAGCCGTGGCAGAGGGCGATGTCATTGACCTCGGCCCAGTCGACCGAGACCAGACCCGAGTCCTTCTTGGCGACCTTGACCCAGAGGCCGGGGTGGGGCGCGGGACGGCAGGCCAGCCAGGCGTCCAGGTCGGCGGCGGAGGCGAAGGCGCGGGGTTCTTCGGGGGCGAGGTCGGTCATGGCGTCACCGTAGGAGGCAAGTAGGCCGGATTCCGGCCTACTTGGACGGGTACTCGATGCTGGGGTACCAGTCGCCGCGGCCCGCCGGGGTGAGGTCGAGGAGGTGCCACACGGGGGCCAGCAGGTCGATGCCACGCTCGGCGATGTCGCCCGCCATGCGCGGATGCGCGGAGTAGAAGTGGCGGACCGTGCCGTCGCCGTCGCGGGTGAACACCGAGACGGTGGAGTCCTGTTCGCCGTCCTCGTCCTCGCTGCCGGTGTCGTACTTGAACGTGCTGTCAGCGCAGCTGAGCAGCCGCAGCCGGTGCCAGCCGCGGTTGCGGGCGTGCCGGCGCAGGGTGGGCGGGTCGGCGGCCGCCGCGATGACGAAGTCGGCGTTCCTGGTGACGTGGTGGACGACACCGTTGAAGCCGTCGATCCAGAGCGTGCACATCGGGCACGGCTCGGTCTGCTTCTTGCCGTACATGAACTGGTAGACGATCAGGGGCCGTTCGGGACTGCTGAACAGCTCGCTCAGCCGGACCTCGCGGACCGGGGTGTCCCCGGCGTCGAGGTCGGCGGGACCCTCGAGGAAGGTGTAGTCGTCGAGGGCCGGCCCCTCGGGAAGCGCCCGCCGCCGCGCGGTGACCTTCTCCTGCTGCCGCATGAGCTCGATCTCGGCGAGGCGCAGCTCTTCACGGGCGGCGAGATACTCCGCGGATTCCCCTGCCAGACGGGTGTGACGGAACATGGCGTCCTCCTGGGGTGGGGGGTCCCCCGTGGCGGTGGTCCAAGTCTAGGACGCCGAGTGATCATTCGCCCGGTACAGGCGCTCCGGGTGGCCGAGCCCCATGGTGTCGGTCTCGTCACGCGTCCCGCCCCCTGAACAGCGCTCCCCCCACCGCCAGCGACCCCACCGCGTACCCCGCCAGCACCCCCAGCCCCGCCCACGGACCGATCACCAGATGGTCCAGGTTTCTCGTCGCCTGGATCGACAGGCCCGCCGGCATCGGGGCCCAGCGTTCCAGGCGGCGCTGCCAGAGCGTCGAGTGGAAGAGGTCGGCCAGGAGCGGGACGACATAGAGGATTCCCAGGCCGAGGGTGATCGCGCCTGCGGTGTCGCGGAGGAGCGTCGCCAGGGACAGGCCCAGGAGCGTGACCAGGACCAGCACGAGGACCGAGCCGCCCGCCGCGCGGAGGGTCGCGCCGTCCGTCAGGGTCGGGAGGGGGTAGCCCGTCGCCGCCTTGAAGCCGTTCGACGGGAGGATCAGGCGGGCCAGCCCCAGGGAGGCCAGGATCGCCGCCGTCCCCGCCGTACCCGTGAACAGGGACAGCGCTGCCGCTTTCGACGCCATCACCCGCCACCTCACCGGCATCGCCGTCAGTGTCGTACGGATCGTGCCCGTGCCGTACTCCGATCCCATCGACAGTGCGCCCAGGACCAGACACACCGCCTGACTCAGCCATACTCCCGTCAGGCTCAGTTTGACCGTGTCCTCGTGGCAGGCCGCGGGATCCGGGCACACCTCCGCCGTGAGCGAGTCGACCGCCGCGGCGCCCAGCGCCATCGTCAGGAGCACGGCCGCCGCCAGCAGCCACCAAGTGCTCGGCACCGTACGGAGCTTCGTCCACTCCGCGTGCAGGGCCCTCACGCGTCCCTCCTGCGTACGGTCCAGGCCGCCAGCAGCAGGGCCGCCGCCGCGTAGGCCACCAGGACGGCCAGGCCGTTGTAGGGGGACAGGGGGTAACAGCCGCTCTCCGGGAGGCAGTTGTGCTGGACCTGTGGGTAGTACGTCACTCCCTGCTGGATCGCGAACGCCGCCGCCGGAGTCACCCGCAACATCCATTGCGCGACGGGGAGCGGGAGGGCGAAGGACAGGATCTGGGGAAGGACGACCAGGACGACCACCGTCGCGATCGTGCCCGCGCTGTTGCGGAGGACGGCCCCTATGCCCAGGGCGAGGACCGCCACCAGGGACAGCAGCACCGCGCTGCCCACCACCGCCCTCAGTGCCGGGTTCTCCAGGAGGGAGAGGTCGGGGAACTCGGGGGGCCTGAAGCCGTTGGAGCGCAGTTGGCTCTGGGCCAGGGTGAAACCGATGGCCGTGGCCACCAGGCCCGTCACCAAGGTCACGGTCGCGATCACCGTCGCCTTCGCCGCCAGGACCTTCACCCGGGACGGCGTGGCCGTGAACGTCGTACGGATCAGGCCCCGTTTGTATTCGGCGGTCACGAAGAGCGTGCCCAGGGCGACGATGAACAGGAGGCCCACGAAGACTCCCTGGAAGCTCATCTGGACCATGTCGGGGCGGGTCTCGTCGGGGGCGATGTCGCCGTGGCCGGTGAGGGTGTAGACGCCGGTCGCGGACACCGTCGTCGCGCCCGGTGGCGCGTTCTGGGGTGTCGGGCTGTTGGGGTCGGAGGCGCCGAGGTCCGTGCTCGTCCAGCGGGTCTTTGCCGACGTGCCCCGCAGGGTGAGGTGGTCGAAGGTGCCGGTGGCCTGGCCGCCGCCGTTCCTCTCGCTCGTGCCGCCGAAGGAGCGGTGGACGACATCGTGGTCGGGGGTGGCGAGGAAGAGGCCCACCTGGACCGTCTTCGGCAGGCCGGAGAGCCGTACGTCCTTGATCTTCGTCCAGCTCGCGCCGTCGGCCGACTCGTACGCGGTGACGTGGTCGCCCGTCCTCGTCAGCCGGAGCCACTTCGGGGCCTTGGACAGGTCGCTGCCGCCGCCCGCCGTGTCGTGGGTGAAGTTCCACTGCACACGGACGCCGTGGGCGGGGGTCGCCAGCACCGCCGCGTACGGCGAGCCCTGTTTCAGGCTCGACTTGACGATGATGCCGGCCTTCGCCCAGGGCTCCACGCTCTTGCCGTCGGTACCCTTCAGCCCGGTGACCCGTGCCGTGATCGTGCCGTCGCCGGTCAGTGGGCGGTGGGTGAAGTGGAAGGAGTCGTCGACGATCTCGCCGTCGGGACCGTAGGTGATCGGGGGACCGTCCCCGCCGATGGTGGAACCACTCGCGCTGAGCTGGCAGATCACCACCGTGACCACGGCCGCCAGCGCCAGCACCAGCAGCCAGGACCGCACCGTCCAGAACTTCGTCCACTCCGCGCGCAGCAGCCGGACGAAGCCGGCGTGCGCCGGGTGGAGGCCGGAGCGGTACGGGGGGACGGTGCGCGTGGGTGTCGTCGTCATCGGGACGCCACCTCGTCCTCGCCCGTGGCGGCGGAGGTGAACTCGACCGCATCTCTGGTGAGTTCCATGTAAGCCTCCTCCAAGGTCGCGCGATGGGCGCCCACTTCGGCGAAGGGGACTCGGGACGCGGAGAGCAGTTCGACGATCCGTTCGGCGGGCAGGCCGGTCACGGTGAGGGTGTCACGGTCGGTGACCGCTACCGTGCCGCCCTCGCGGGCGAGCAGTTCCATCGCTTCGGTACGGCTGCTCGTGCGCAGTCGTACCCGGTCGCCGGAGGCCGCGGCGAGGAGGTCGGCCACCGCCGTGTCGGCGATCAGACGGCCGCGGCCGATCACCACCAAGTGATCGGCGGTGTCCTCGAGTTCGCTCATCAGGTGGCTGGAGACGAGGATCGCCCGGCCTTCCGCGGCGAGGTGGCGCAGCAGGGTGCGGATCCACTGGATGCCCTCGGGGTCCAGGCCGTTGACCGGTTCGTCGAGGAGAAGGACCGGGGGGTCGCCGAGGAGCGCGGCCGCTATGCCCAGGCGTTGGCGCATGCCGAGGGAGTAGCCGCCGGCCCTTCTGCGGGCGGCCGTCTCCATGCCGACCTGTTCCAGGACCCCGTCCACGCGGCTCATGGGCAGTCCGTGGGAGTGGGCCAGCCAGCGCAGGTGGTCGCGGCCGCGGCGGGCGGGATGCAGGGCGGCGGCGTCCAGGAGCGCGCCGACCTCCAGGAGCGGGGTGCGCAGGGCGTGGTAGGGGCGGCCGCCGATGAGGGCGCGGCCCTCGTCGGGGGCGTCCAGGCCGAGCAGCGCCCGCATGGTGGTGGACTTGCCCGCACCGTTCGGTCCGACGAAGCCGGTGACCGTGCCGGGCTCGACCGTGAAGGAGAGGCCGTCGACCGCGAGGGTCCGGCCGAACCGCTTGCGCAGGCTCAGGACTTCGATGGTTGCGTCGCTCATGGAGAGGGAGGCTAGGGGCGGGGTGGTGCGGTGTCGTCACGCCGGGGAGGTCCCTCGCGCGGGGGACGCCGGGTGGGAGGCGGGTCGGCACAATGACCGGGTGGCTGAGGTGAGATGGGCACCGGGCGGTTCCGCCCCGCCGGACTCCGCCGTGGGGGTGCGCGCCCTCGCGACGGAGCGGAATCTGCGCCGGGTGGTGCCGGGCGCGCTGACCGTTCTCGCCGTCGGCGAGGGACTCGTCCGCAGCGGTGATCCGCGGAGCAGCCTCGCCGTCGTGCTGCTGCTCGCGCTCGCCACGACACTGCCGCTCGCCTTCGTCCTCAAGGCCGGGCGGGGCAGCCGGGTGGGGTCCGCGATGGCCGTGAGTGCCGCCTGTGTGCTCGCGCTCGTGCCGTTCCAGGCGCTCACCGTCGGCGCCGCCGTAGGACAGCTGGTCTGCGTGTATGTGCTGGCGCGGACGGGCTGGCCGCTGCTCGGCGGTCTGCTCGTCGTGCCGTACCTCGTCGTGGCCCTGCTCGGTCACGAGGGCACCACCCGGATCGTCGCCGTGCTGCTCGCCACGTCGGCCTCCGCCGCCGCGGCCACCGGCATCACCCATTACCTCCGCCATACCGCCCTCGCGCACAGCGCGACCGAACAGGCCTTCGCGGACACGCTGCTCGAACATGCCGCGCGGGGTGAACGGGCCCGTATCGCAAGGGAGTTGCACGATGTCGTCGCGCACCACATCTCGATGATCGCCGTACAGGCGGAGAACGCCCGGCTGACCACGGCCGGTCTGCCGCCCGAGGGCGCCACCCGCTTCCTGGCCATCGGGGACACCGCGCGCAGCGCGCTGACGGAGATGCGGCGGCTGCTGGGCGTGCTGCGCGAGGACGCGGACCCCGGTGTGCAGCTGGCGCCCCAGCCGGGGCTCGGCCAGCTGCTGGAGCTGCTGGACGAGGCGCGGGAGGCGGCCGGGTCGAAGACGCGGCTGATCGTCAGCGGATCCATCGCCCCGCTCGACCCTGGCATCGAGGTCACCGCGTACCGGATCGTCCAGGAGGCGCTGACCAACGCGCGCCGGCATGCGCCGGGAGCGGCCGTGGATGTGGAACTGTGGTACGGCGAAGCCGAGTTGGCGCTCCGCATACGAGACAACGGTCCGGGGCCGACCCCCTCCGGTTCCCCCGGTCACGGCCTCCTCGGCATGCGCGAGCGGGCGGCGACCGTCGGCGGCACCCTGCGCACCGGACCCGCCGCCGGCGGCGGCTTCCTGGTCGAGGCCCGCCTCCCGGTCCACGCGGAGGCACTGGCATGAGCACGAGCATCCGGATCGTCGTCGCCGACGACCACGAGGTGGTCCGCGCCGGTTACGCCGGACTCCTCGCCACCCAGGCCGACTTCACGGTCGTGGGCACCGCCCGCGACGGCGCCGAGGCGGTGCGGGTGTGCCGGGAACAGGCCCCCGATGTGGTCCTGATGGACGTGCGGATGCCGGTCATGGACGGCATCCGGGCGACCGCGCGGCTCCAGGAGGCCCCTCGGGCGCCGCGGGTGCTCGTGCTCACCACCTTCGACCTCGACGAGCACGTGTACGACGCGCTGGCCGCCGGGGCCAGCGGGTTCCTGCTCAAGGACGTGACCGCGGAGCGGCTCTTCGAGGCGGTACGGGTGGTCGCCGCCGGCGAGGCTCTTCTGGCGCCCGCGATCACGCGCCGGCTGATCGCCGAGTTCGCGCGCATCCGCCCCAGGGCACCGGCTCGGGGACGGCTCGGGGAGCTCACCCCGCGCGAGACCGATGTGCTCCGGCTGCTCGCGGAGGGGCTGTCCAACCCGGAACTCGCCGAACGGCTGGGGGTGGGCGAGGAGACGGTGAAGACGCACGTCAGCCGGATTCTGTCCAAGCTGGGGCTGCGCGATCGTACCCAGGCGGTGGTGATGGCGTACGAGACGGGGCTGGTCGTGCCGCGGACGAGATGAGGCCGGTCATTCCCCGCAGGCCGGCCGGAGGGCGTGGTCGAGGCTGTCGAACTCGGCGCGCGTGGGCACGATCGGGGCGCGCCGGTCACCGCGCTCGTTACGGACGGTCACATACAGCAGGGGTGTACCGCGCCGCGGGCGGGGGATCTGGCAGCTGCTGACGATTGCGTCGGCGTACAGCGGTGTGTGCCGCCGGGGCGCAGCTCGGGACCCGGCACCGGGCTGACGTACATGATCAGGTCCGCGTAGCCCGTCCGTGCGGCGACCGGAGTGACGGGGGAACTCGCCAAGGCCCGCAGGCCGATACCGAAGAACGGGCTGCCGCGCTCGGGCTGGATGACACCCGTGACATGGACGCTGAGGGCGGCGGACGGGTCGGGTGGTGCGGGCGGCGGACGGTGGGTGACGTAGCCCAGAATCCCGCCGAGTGCGACCGCGCCCGCGGTGACGGCCACCGTGATCCTGGCCGGGCGCGACAGCGCCTGTTCAACCCTCACTTGACCGTAGGTTTGGCCGTGCCACCTACCGGACCGGGCCGACGCGGCGAACGCCGCGGGCGAGGAGCCTACGAGGTGAGGACGACCGCGCAGACCCACGCGGCGGACTGATCAGCTCAGAACCCGCCGCCGAAGTCCCCGCCTCCGCCCCCGAAGTCTCCTCCCCCGCCGTCGCCGAAGCCGCCGCCGAAGTCGCCGGGGTCGAAGTCCGCGCCGGACGAGTCGCCGCCGTCGTAGCCTCCGGTTGCGCCGAAGTCCCCGTATCCGGAGCCGTAGTCGGCCGCGTACGACGGGGTCGCCATCATGCTGCCGAGGAGGGTGCCGACGAGGAGGCCGGGGAGCAGGCCGCCGCCGAAGTAGCCGCCCGCCCAGGGGCCGTAGGCCGGGCCCGCGTCCCAGTAGGGGCGGCGGCCGTGGTCGGTGTCGACCTCGCGGATGACGGGGTCGCGGCCGTCGGCGAGACGGGTCGCGTCGGCGGCGCAGACCGGGACCTCGCGCGGGGCGCCGCCCGGAGGCGTCCAGGTGGCGTCCGTGACGGACGGACCGTGCCGCGGGTCGAAGAAGCAGGGCGGACGGCGCTCGGGCAGCGTGCGGCCCTCGCGGCGGGCGGCGAGCAGGGCCAGGGAGAAGCGGCCGTCCTCCAGGGCCTGGGTGACGGCCCGCACATCCTCAGGCTTCCCGGCGTTCGCCATGGACGACTTCGCCTGTTCGTAGGCGTCCAGCGCACGCTCGTAGTCCGCGCGCATGGCGTCGTCGGCGCCCGCCTCCGCCGGGTGGAAGTCGAGGCGGTCCAGTTCCTCGCCGAAGGCCGTGATGTCCTCGTCGACCACGACCCGCAGCCGCTCCAGGGAGGCCCGCTGCTCCTCGGCCCGGCGGCGACGGTTGCGTCGTACGAGCGCGTACGCGCCCCCGCCCCCGGCCACCACCACCGCGCCCACGGCGATCAGCGCGGTGGCCGACACCCCGCCGCTGCCGGACGAGGACCCCCAGCTCGACGGCGCCGAGCCGCCGATGTTGGTGAGGGCGCGGTCGGTGAAGTCGGTCAGCTGGGTCGCCGCGTCCTTGTCGCCCTGGACGCTGGAGACGAGGTTCTGCACGGCCGTGCGCCGCATGACCGAGGAGTCGGCGCGCGCGTCGAAGCGGTCGCCGAGGCGGATGGCGTAGAGGCCGGTGATGCCGGTGGCGGTGCGCAGGTCGGAGAAGAGGTTCGCGGTCGGGTAGCCGGCGGGCAGGACCGCGACGAAGACGGGCTTGTCGGCGTCCTTGATCTTCTTTGCGAGGGCGTCGGCGTCGGACCGCGACAGCTGGGCCGAGGCGGCCGGGTCGACGTAGACGGGGCTCTCGCGGAGCGCCCGCGCGATCGCGGAGACGCTGGTGGCGGCGGAGGCCGGTGGGGCGCCTGCCAGGAGGACGGTCAGGGCGGCGAGCGCCGCCAGGGCCAGCAGCAGCCCCGGGAGGCTTCGGGTCCATTCGCCGGGCTTCATGGTTCGAAGCTACCCGAAGCCTCCCAAAAGTGGTCATCGAGGCAGGTCAGTCAGCCGTCCAGGCGATGATCAACTGCTGGACGGCCGCCCCGTACCGCCCGGTGAGCGCGAGGTGGTCCGCGTCGGCGAAGGGTTTCGCGACGGCCGCGGTGATGCCGACGCCCACCTTCCGCTGGACGATCAGCCGGGCCTTGGCCACGAGCGCGCGGCCGGTCGTGTCCGCCCCGGCCTTCTCGGCGGCCGCGGCGGCCACCGCGAGCGCCTTCAGGGTGGCCGCGCCGCCCTCCGGGACCTTGGTCAGGGTGGTCAGGCCCCACCCGTACGGGAACTGCGGATCGTACGAGGCGTCGCCCACGTTGATCGGCAGCTGAGCCTCCGACCTGGGCCAGGTGACGGGCAGTCGGCCGGTGAAGGGCCGCTTGCCGTAGAGCACGTCGGCCACGCCGTCGCCCTCCGTGCCCGGCAGCCAGGACGCCACCAGCGCGTCGATCCCGCCGAGCCGGTCGCCGATCAGCTGGGGGCGCCCGGAGACGATCAGCACCGCGCACTTCATGGCCGCGCAGACCTTGTCGACGGCTGCCTCGTCGGCGGCGGACAGCTGGAGGTCGTGGCCGTTGCCGACGTCGCCGACGCCCTCGGCGTACGGGGTCTCGCCGACGACGACCACGCCGACGTCGTAGCCGGTGGTGGGTGCGGTGGCGTCCTTGGAGTAGGTGACGTCGCCGTCCTTGCGCATCGCGTCGAGGATGGTCGTGCCCTGGGTGTGGGTGCCGGAGGCGCCCTGCCAGGTGACGGTCCAGCCGCCGGTCTGGTTGCCGAGGTCGTCGGCGTCGGAACCGGCGACGTACACCTTCTGGTTCTTCTTCAGCGGGAGCACTCCCCCGCTGTTCTTCAGCAGCACCTGCGACTCGGCGGCCGCCTGCCGGGCGACGGCCCGGTGCGCGGCGGAGCCGATCTTCGGGGCGTTGCTCGTGTCGGCGTACGGCTTCTCGAAGAGGCCGAGCCTGAACTTCTCGGTGAGGATGCGCGCCACGGCGTCGTCGATCCGCTTCTCGCCGATCCGCCCGGCCTTCACCTGGTCGACGAGCGTCGCGCTGAAGTCCTTGTAGGAGTACGGCACCATCATCATGTCGACGCCCGCGTCGACCGCCGTGGTGACATGCGTGGCATAGTCGCCGGGGAGCTGATCGATGGCGTCCCAGTCGCTGATCACGAACCCGTCGAAGCCCATACGGCCCTTGAGGACGCCGTTGATCATGTCGCCGCGGGCGTGCATCTTCACCGGGCCCTGTCCGTCGCCGAGGATGTCGAGCGAGGAGTAGGACGGCATGACCGTGCCGATGCCCCGGTCGACGGCGGTCCGGTACGGCGCCAGGTGGACGGCCTCCAGCTGCTGCCGGGTGACCTTGGTGACGCCCTGGTCGATGGTGTACGTGCCGGTGGTGGAGGAGCCGTACTCGGTGCCGCCGTCGCCGACGAAGTGCTTGGCGGTGGCGAGGACCCTGTCGTCGTCCTTCAACTCCCGTCCGTCCGCAGGGCCTTGGAGGCCCTGGATGATCGTCTCCATCGACTCGACGAGAGCCGGGTCCTCGCCGAAGGACTCGTAGGCGCGGCCCCAGCGTTCGTCGCGGGAGACACAGAGGCAGGGGGCGAAGTCCCAGGGGATGCCGGTGGCCCGGACCTCCGAGGCCGTCACCGCGCCTGCCTTCTCGGCGAGTTGGGGATCACGGGTGGCTCCGATGCCGATGTTGTGCGGCATGATCGTGGCGCCGACCAGGTTGTTGTGGCCGTGGACGGCGTCGACGCCGTAGATCAGCGGGATCTGGAAGCGGGTTGCCTGCGCGCGGAGTTGGAAGCCGTCGATCATCCTGGCCCAGGCCGCGGGGGTGTTGGGGGTCGGGGTGGAGCCGCCGCCGGAGAGCAGCGAGCCGAGGGCGTACGTGGCGATGTCGCCCCCTTCCCCGACGGCTCCCCGCTCGGCCTGGGTCATCTGGCCGGCCTTCTCCTCCAGGGACATGCGGGACAGGAGATCGGTGACGCGCTTCTTCACGGGCAACTTCGCGTCCAGGTACGGCAGTCCGTGTGCGTCGATGACGATCTGCGGCTTCTCGGTGGGTGGCTTGGCGCCGGTGACGGTCAGTTCGAGGGGGATGGTCTCGGCGGGTTCGGCGGACTTGTCCTTCAGGGTCGGCACCCGGACGGTCTGTGTGGCACCGGAGGCCGTGCCGGCCGGGAAGGTGAGTGTGCCGGTGACCGGTGTGTAGTCCTTGCCGGGGTCCGCGGTGCCGCCGGCGGTCTTGTAGGCGACGGTCACCGGGTCGTCGAGGGGCGCGGAGCCGGTGGTGGCGACGGTGACCTCGACGGTGGCAGTGCCGCCTTCCCTGACCGGGTGGACGGCGGCGTCGGTGGTGACGGAAGCCCGGAGCGACTGGTCGGCCTTGCCGTACAACTCGACGTCGTCCATGGCGAACCGGCCCTTGACGCCCACGGGGAGCGTGACGGCGTACCCCCACATCTGCGTCAGCCCGAGGACGTGGTCGATCCCGCCGACGGGCTGGTAGTCCGTGCGGTACCGGAAGTCGGTGAAGGGGATCTCGATCTGCTTCCAGCCGGTGAAGTCGTCGGTGAAGGAGGTCGTCCAGAGTTCGGAGGCCTCGCCGTTCGCGCCGCCGTCCTTGATCTCCAAGGCGATCTTCTTGCCGTTTTCCTCGCCGTCCCACCAGAAGCGGATGCCCTTGTGGGCGGACCAGTCGTGGGGCGTCCGGTCGGCGGCGTAGTCGTGGGTGAAGCCGCCGTAGCCACTGATGTCGTAGGTGCCGGTGAGGACGTTCTCCCCCTCGGGCGCGTCGGAGCGGGCGCTCAGCTGGAGTTGTGGCGGGTCGTCGCTGTCGCTGCCCCAGGTGAAGATGCCCTCGGCCGGCTGGCTCGCGAAAGGCACCTCACCTTCGAAGCGGTCGACGGGTACGGGCGGTGGGTCGTCGGCCGCCCGCGCGGACGCCAGTGGGATCAAGGCGGTGAGGAGTGTGGCGGAGGCGAGCAGGGCGCTTCTTCGCATGGAGCTTCCCCTTGGCTCTCGTAGTCCACTCATGACTTACTTCACGCCGTGAGTGAACTGGGAGCCCACAGAGCCGTCAAGGCACCCGGCAACGCCGAACTCGCGCCGGACGACTCAGAGGGGGTTGAGGCGGGCCTTGAGCAGGCAGAACTCATTGCCCTCGGGGTCCATCAGGACATGCCACTGCTCCTCCCCGGTCTGACCGATGTCGGCCGGGCGCGCACCGAGCTTCATGAGGCGTTCGAGCTCGGCGTCCTGGTCGCGGTCGGTGGGGTTGACGTCGATGTGCAGCCGGGACTTGCCCGGCTCCGGCTCGTCCCTGCGGCTGAAGAAGATCGTGGGCTGCGGACCGCCGAACCCTTCCGGCGTCCCGATCTCCACGCAACCCTCCTCGCGGTCGACCACGACGTAACCCAGGACCTCGCACCAGAACCGCGCCAGCAGCTCGGGGTCGCGGCAACCGAGGACGAGTTCACCGATCCGACATGCCATGCGAAACCTGCTCTCAGCCTGGGAAAACAACCCCGAGACCGTACCCGACGAGGCGCGCACGGGTGAAGTGATTCCGCAACGGTGCGCAATCGTGGCCGTACGGCGTTCCGCCGCTGGCATGTTCGACGCATGAGACGTGCGGGGGCGGCGTTGGCCGGGGTCGTGGGTGGGGTGCTGTTGCTGAGCGGGTGCGGGGCCGTCGATCTGCCGCTCGCCGGGGTGCGGGTCGGGGCGGGCGGGGCGCCGTACGCGCTGATCCGGCCGTGCGGGGACGACGAGTACATGAAGCCGTGGCTGGACGGTTGGGCCGGGGCCGCGGAGGACGGGCCGACCGCCACGGGGTGGGAGGTCAAGAAGGAGAACCTGCACGGCGACGCCGACTTCCCGCTGTTCTCCCCGCCGGCCGACTGGAAGGCCCGGCACCGGGGTGTTCAGCGCCTGCTGCCGAAGCACGAGTATTCGCTGACCTTCGCCCACTACATCGTCGGCGACTCCTACAACGGGATCGCCGACTTCTCCACCGAGGACATCAAGAAACTCAAGCCCGGCCAGGTCTGGGCCGACGGCCGGGTCATGAGCCGCGGCGAGTTCGAGAAGCTCGCCGCGGACTCCTGCTGAAGCGGGCGGAGTTACTCCGCGGGCTCCACCCCGGCGCGCAGCAACCCGTACGTGTAGGCGTCCTCCAGGGCCTGCCAGGACGCGGCGATGACGTTCTCCGCCACGCCGACCGTGGACCACTCGCCGGTTCCGTCGGACGTGGAGATCAGGACGCGAGTGGTGGACTCGGTGCCGTGGACGCCTTCCAGGATGCGGACCTTGTAGTCGACGAGGTCGAGCTTGGCCAGCTGGGGGTAGATCTTCTCCAGGGCCACGCGCAGGGCGCGGTCCAGGGCGTTGACCGGGCCGTTGCCCTCGGCGGTGGCGACGATGCGCTCGCCCTTGGCGTACAGCTTGACCGTGGCCTCGTTGGCGTGGGAGCCGTCGGGGCGGTCCTCAACGATGGCCCGCCAGGACTCGACCTCGAAGTACTTCAGCGGCTTGCCCTCGACCTCGCCGCGCAGCAGCAGTTCGAAGGAGGCGTCGGCGGCCTCGTACGTGTAGCCCTTGAGCTCGCGTTCCTTGACCCGCTCGACGACCCGGCCGACCACCTCGCGGTCGCCGCCGAGGTCGATGCCGAGCTCCTTGCCCTTGAGTTCGACCGAGGCGCGGCCGGCCATGTCGGAGACCAGCATCCGCATGGTGTTGCCGACCGTCTCGGGGTCGATGTGCTGGTACAGGTCCGGGTCGACCTTGATCGCGGAGGCGTGCAGACCGGCCTTGTGGGCGAAGGCGGAGACGCCGACGTAGGGCTGGTGGGTGGAGGGGGTGAGGTTGACGACCTCGGCGATGGCGTGGGAGATCCTCGTCATCTCGCGGAGCTTGCCCTCGGGGAGGACCTTCTTGCCGTACTTGAGCTCCAGGGCGGCGACGACCGGGAAGAGGTTGGCGTTGCCGACGCGCTCGCCGTAGCCGTTCGCCGTGCACTGGACGTGGGTCGCGCCCGCGTCGACGGCGGCGAGCGTGTTGGCGACCGCGCAGCCGGTGTCGTCCTGGGTGTGGATGCCGAGCCGGGCGCCGGTGTCGGCGAGGACGGTGGAGACCACGGCCTGGATCTGCGCGGGGAGCATGCCGCCGTTGGTGTCGCAGAGGATGACCACCGAGGCGCCGGCCTCGGAGGCGGCCCGTACGACGGCCTTCGCGTACTCGGGGTTGGCGCGGTAGCCGTCGAAGAAGTGCTCGCAGTCGACGAAGACACGACGGCCCTGCTCGCGCAGGAAGGAGACGGTGTCGCGGACCATCTCCAGGTTCTCGTCGAGGGTGGTGCGCAGGGCGAGTTCGACATGCCGGTCGTGGGACTTGGCGACGAGGGTGATCACCTCGGCGCCCGAGTCCAGGAGCGCCTTGACCTGCGGGTCCTCGCTCGCCTTCGCGCCGGCGCGGCGGGTGGCGCCGAAGGCGACGAGTTGGGCGTGCTTGAAGTCGATCTCCTGCCGGGCGCGGGCGAAGAACTCGGTGTCCCGCGGGTTGGCGCCGGGCCAGCCGCCCTCGATGAAGCCCACGCCGAAGTCGTCCAGGTGCCGTGCGATCGCGAGCTTGTCGGCGACGGTGAGGTTGATGCCCTCACGCTGCGCGCCGTCGCGCAGGGTGGTGTCGAAGACGTGGAACGCATCGTCGAGCTCGCTGGTTTCGGTCATGGTGTCAAGGCTCCTGTGTTGGATCTCGGTCGTACCGGAATGACCGGCTCCACCGTCCTCCAATGATCCCTCGCGCTTTACCTCCGGCTGAAGGTGGGCCAGAAAAGCGAAAAACCTCTCGCGGGTGCGAGAGGTCTGCGCGCGGGTCGAGGACGACGGTGTCCGCCCGTACCTGGTCGTACGTGGCGGTCACTGCGGACCGGCGCGCCTGCTGCCAATAATCGTGGCGAACGAGAGCACGGGGGCAGTCTCGCACAGCCCCCGTGCTTCGCTCACGGTCGTCTCAGAATGCGGTCGATCACTTAAGACGGCGCAGGAAGCCGTCGCCCACGCCGTTGGTGTCGCCGGGGACGAGCTCGGACGACGTCGAGTAGAAGGAGAGCAGGCGCCCGTCGCGAGCGAAGGTGGTGGGCGCCGCGTAGCCCGTGGCCTGCGGTCCGCCCGCGAGGGTGCGGGTGACGAGCTGGTTCCGGCCGGTCCTGAGGTCCCGCACGTAGACGTTCTCGACGGTCGTCTCGTCGCCCGAAGGGGTCTCGGTCCGGTAGGCCAGCCGGCGTCCGTCGGGACTCAGGACACCGGCGCCCAGCCCGCCCTTGCCGTGGTGGGTCATCCACCGGGTCTTCCCGGTACGGCTGTCGTACAGGTACAGCTCCCAGGTGTACGTCGGCGCCCCGGGGACCGTGGCCTCGTCGAAGGAGGAGTACACGACGAGACGGCCGTCCGCGGAGAGCTTCCCGCCCGCCGGCGACCCGTTGGTGGGCCGGCCGTCCGAGCCGGCGTTCACCAGTTTCTGCTCTCCGGTGCGCAGGTCGGCGAGCCACAGCTCACCGCGTCCGCCGCGCGGGTGCCGCTGCGCGTAAAGCAGATGGCTGCCGTCGGCGCTCAGGGTGAGGCTGGAGACGTACCAGTCCGACGGGATGCGGTCGCTGATCCTCCTGACGGTGCCGGTGCGGCGGTCGAGGACGTACGCGAGGGTCTGGTAGCCCGCGTCACCCTCCATCCGGTGCGACGAGGCGTCGAAGGCGACGTACCGGCCGTCGGCGGAGATGTCGAGGTTGTCGAACACCCAGGCGGAGCCGCCGTCGGGGGCGATGCTGACGCGTTCCGTGCGGCCGGTGCGGCGGTCGTGCACATAGATGTCGCTGGGGTGCTCGGGCCGTTCGGGCCACTCGACGAGGTTGGTCGCCGAGGACATGAAGAAGACGTACCGACCGTCGGCGCTCATCCGCGCGTAGGCGCTGTCTCCGTCCGCCTGCGTTCCGTCGGACGCCAGGTCGACCCGCTCGACGGTTCCCCGGCGCAAGTCCCTGACGAACACGTCGCTCCGACCGTTGGTGTCGCCCGGCACCACATGGGAGTCGTCCGAGACGAACACGGCGTAGCGCCCGTCGGCGCTGAGCTCCCCGCCGCCCGTCGCGCCCTCGAGCTGCTCCCCGGTCGACGACAGGGTGATCCGCTCGGTCCCCGGCCTCGGCGCCGACGCGGCCGTCGCGGGCAGGGTGGCGATGCCGCCGAGGGCGACGGCGAGGGCGGCGGCCGTCAGGGCGGCGCGCTGCTTGTTCCTGTGCATGGTTGTTCCCCCGTGGTGGTCGCTGCTTGTCACTGCACTGTTCGCAGGAAGACGTCCGACACCCCGTTGGTGTCCCCCGCCACCAGATCGGGTGACGCCGACTCGAAGGCGACGACCGTGCCGTCGGCGTTGACGGACGGGTGCCCGGCCGGGAGGTCACTCCGGCCGCCCCAGCGGTCGACGCTGATCAACTGCCTTTTTCCGGTGGCGAGTTCGGTCAGGTACACGGCGCCTCGCAGCGTGTACGCGATCCGCGTGCCGTTCCCGGAGAGCGAGGGCTGGGTGCCCTTGATCCGGTTCGTGGTCCCGGAGTCGAGGTCCCGGACGTGGACCTCACGGCCCCGCTGGAAGGCGACCTTGCGTCCGTCCTCGCTGATCGAGGGGGCCGAGGCACGATCGCCGGCCTTCTCCAGGGTGCCGGTGTCCAGGTCGCGGACGTAGACGGCACCACCCTGCTCGAAGGCGATGTACCGGCCGTCGTAGTCAATCGACGGGTTGCCCGCCGGTTCACCCGTGGGCGCGCTGACCAGGTCGGTCGTACCGCCGTTGAACCGGAAGCGGTAGACGCGGGGCTGGGGCCGCGGATCCGTGTCGGTGGCGGGGAGCGTGGCGGCGTAGGTGATCCACTGGCAGCTGGGGTCCACCCTGGGCTGTCCCATCCAGGTGAAGCGGACGCCCTGGTAGGTGCCCAGTCCGGTCAGTTTGCCGACCGAGCGGTTGCGGATGTAGACGCCCGGGCCTCCGTCCGGTGCGTAAGGGGCCACGTAGCCGACCATGCGGCCGCTGGAGCAGGGCGTGCCCTCGTGGGCGGGGCCCTGTGCGCTGTCGTTGACCTGGGAGACACCTGCGGGTACGTCCACGAACACGTCGTCCTGCGACGTGAAGGAGACGACCTTGTTCTCTCCCATCACCGGGTCGTACGACGCCCCGGTCCGCTGTTGTCCGCCCCGGGTCAGGCTGACCCGCTCGGTGACCGACGGCATCGGGGCCGGGTGCGCCCCAAGCGCGCCCGAGAAGACGAACACGTCCGCCGCTCCGTTGGTGTCACCCGGCACCAGGTGCGACGCCCCCGAACCGAACGCCACCGCACGCCCCTTGGCGGCCAGCGCGTCCGGCATGAGCTGGGCGTCCGCCGGCAGGGCGGCCCCGCGCAGCCCGGTCCGCAGGTCGCGCACCCGGATGCCGTCCTCGCCCGCGACGACGGCGTACCGGCCGTCCGCCGTGGCCGAGAAGACGTTCCCCTGGACCACGCGCCGCGCCTCGTGCGTCCGCAGGTCATAGGCGTACAGCCAGCCCTCGGCTTCGAAGAGGACACGGCGGCCGTCCGCGGTGATGCGGACGAGGGTGCCCTGGCCGAGGCCCGCGTCGACCTGGATGCGCTCGCCCGTCGCGAGGTCCTTGACGAAGACGTCGTTCGGGTCGTCCTCGGTCCCCGCGACCTGGTAGGCGACCCGCTCGCCGTCACCGCTCACCGAGGCCCCGCGCTTTGAACCCTCCTCGGGCGGCGAGACCAGGTGGTCGGTGGCCGTGGCCATGGAGCGGACGTACAACAGCCGCGTGTTCTCCGGGCCGTTGCGGTTGCCGATGGTGTAGGCGACGTGTGTGCCGTCCGGGCTGATGGACTCGACAGCGCCCAACTCGTCGAAGCCGGGCGGGTTCTCGGGCCACAGCCGCTGTGCCCGGCCCGTGTCCCGGTCGTACACGTACGGGGCCGTGAACCGGGTGCCGGCCGAGAACCCGACGTACCGCCCGTCCGCACTCAGCGTCGGCGAGCCGTACGTGTAGCCGGGGCCCAGGTCGATCGCGGTCAGCTCGCCGGTGACGACGTCCTTCACGCGCAGGCACGGGAAGAACTGCGCGCAGCCGAGGCTCGGCGCGGTGGAGGTGAACGCCACGGCCCGGCCGTCGGCACTGATCGCGGCCCCGGACGACGGCCCGTCGGCCTGCGTGCCGTCGGAGGCCGTGCTCGCCCGCTCGGTGCCGGACCGTTCGACCCGCGGTGCGTGGGGCGCGGCGGCCGCACTCGGCACGACGGTTCCGCTGAGCGCGAGCAGCAGCGCGGCCCCTAAGACGCCTCTGGACACATGTACGACGCTGGACATGTTCCCCCCTGTGGTCCCCGATGGCGCTTCGCCCCCGGCCCCGCGCCGAGGCTCCCTTCGAGGCAAACGCACCATCGACCACAGGGTCAATCGGCCTTATTGCGTACAACCCGGGCGTCGGCTCACGCGTCCGCGAGGAGCCCCTCGTCCAGGAACTCCCGCACATGGCCGAGAACATACGCCCGGTCCGAGCCGCGCAGTCCCACCGCCACGTCGATGGAGAAACCGTCCATCAGCGACCGCAGCCGGGTCGCGAACCGGTCGGGGTCGACCCGCCGGAACTCCCCCCGGGACACGCCCTCCGCGATCAGCGCCACCAGGTCCCGGTGCCAGGCGCCCTCGATCGCGGACTGCCGGTCGCGGGCGGCCGATTCGGCGGCAGCGCTCTTCGAGCGGTTCCAGACCTCCAGCCAGAGGGTCCAGTGCGGGTCGCGGGGGCCGTCGGGGACGTACAGGTCGACGTACGCGTCGAGCCGTTCGCGGGCCGTGCCCGTGCGGCCCAGCAGCCGCCCGCGCTCGGCACCGAGCCGCCCCTCGCTCCACTCCAGGGTCTGCAGCAGCAGCTCGTCCTTGGTGCGGAAGTAGTAGAGCAGATGCCCACTGCTCATACCGACCTCCCGGCCGAGCGCCGCCATGGTGAGCTTCTCCAGGCCCCGCTCGGCGATCATTTCCATGGCGGCGGCGAGGAGTTGGTCGCGGGGTGGGGCGGGGGTACGACGGCGGGTGGTCACGCGACCGCCTCCACGCGCACGGCGTCCGGTACCAGCCGTGTCTCGTATCCGCTGCAGCAGTCGGCGGCCACGATGGCGACCTCGGCCCCGCAGCGGCAGACGTGGTTGACCCCGTAATCCCCGGTCGGACCGCAGCAGCCCGTGAGGCGGCGGTGGTCGGGGTGGGGATCGATGCCCAGGACGTCGTCCGGATGCAGGACGTACGTGCCGCGCGGCCCGGCGGAGACCAGGTCGCCCCGCTCGTCGGACATGAACGTGCCGCCGGGCACGACCCCGTCGTACTCCTCATCGGGATACGCCGGCACGAACGGCACGAACGGCGCCCCGAAGGGCCGTGCGTCGACCACGTACGTCCCGCGGGGCACGCTCGGCGGGCCGTGCCGGCTGCCGTCCGGGCCCGGGAGGCCGTCCCAGCCGGGGTACTCGGGCTTCTCGTCCAGTTGCCGGACGGGCTCGGTCAGCCGGCTTCCGCAGGCGGCGCACATCAGCACATTCACCCGTACGTTCTACCTGACCGTCACCCTCGGCTGCTGTTGGGTAATGCAGTGGATGCCGCCCCCGCCCGCGAAGATCGTCCGCGCGTCGACGAGCGTCACCGTCCGCTCGGGGAACAGCCCGCGGAAGATCCCGGCGGCGATCTCGTCGCGCGGGTCGTCGAAGCCGCAGAGCACGACGCCGCCGTTGCAGAGGTAGTGGTTGATGTAGGAGTAATCGGCCCAGTGGCCGTCGGCCTCCAGGGTGGTGGGCGCGGGCACCTCGACGACCTCCAGGGTCCGGCCCCGCGCGTCCGTCTGGGACTTCAGCAAGCCGATGACCTCCTTCGTCACCTCGTGGTCGGGGTGCGCCGGGTCCGGCTGGTGGTGGGCGACCACGACTCCCGGGCGCGCGAAGGCGGCGACGATGTCGACATGGCCCAGGGTGCCGAAGCCGTGCGGAGGGTAGTCGCCGGTGAGGCCGCGTGGCAGCCAGATCGCCTTGCGGGTGCCGAGCTGGGCGTGGATCTCCGCCTCGACCTGGTCGCGGGTCCAGCCGGGATTGCGCTCGGGACCGAGCTGGACCGTCTCGGTCAGCAGCACGGTCCCCTCGCCGTCGACCTGGATCGCGCCGCCCTCGTTCACCAGCTTCGAGGCGTACGTCCTCGCGCCCGCCAGGTCCGAGACATACGCGGCGATCTTCGCGTCGTGCTCCCAGCGGGCCCAGTGCTGGGCACCCCAGCCGTTGAACGTCCAGTCCACGGCGGCGAGCTCACGCCCGTCGGTGAGGAAGGTGGGTCCGATGTCCCGCATCCAGGCGTCGTCGAGGTCGCGTTCGACGGTGTCGATGCCCGGTCCGAGCAGCGCCCGCGCGTCCGCCGACCGTCCGGGCCCGCACACCACCGTCACCGGCTCGAAGCGGCGGACGGCACGGGCGACCGAGGCCCAGGCGGCACGGGAGGCGGCCAGGTCCTCCGGGTCGTCGAAGGTGGGGTTGGGGCCGGGCCAGGCCATCCAGGTGCGCTCGTGCGGAGCCCACTCGGCGGGCATACGGAAGCCGTCGGCGGCAGCGGACATGAGTGATCCTCAGAGGAAGTAAAGGCGATTGAGGGAGACGGACTCGGCCGGTTCGGAGCTCAGGGGTTCGCCGTCGAGCGTGACCAGACCGGTCCTCTCGTCCACCTCCACCGCTCCGGTACGGGAGTTGAGGCGCAGGTCGGCGGGTCCGATGCCGCGGGTGTTCCGTACGGCGACCCTTCTCCTGCGCGTCGGCATGGTGTCGTTGCCCTGGTCGAGGGCGGCGCGCGCGACGAAAGCCACCGAAATATCGGCGGGGGTGGCGCCGTACGCCCCGAACTGCGGGCCGAGGACCAGGGGTTCACAGGTGTCCGTCGCCGCGTTCGGGTCGCCGACCACGCCGTACGCCGGGAAGCCGGCCTTCAGCACCAGCTGCGGCTTGGCGCCGAAGTACTCCGGCCGCCACAGCACGAGGTCGGCGAGCTTGCCGACCTCGATCGAGCCGACCTCGTGCGAAAGGCCGTGTGCGATGGCCGGGTTGATGGTCAGCTTGGCCAGGTAGCGCAGGACGCGCTCGTTGTCGTGCGCGTCCGGGGCGCCGAACTGGGCCTTCATCTTCCCGGCCATCGCGAAGGTACGGCGGACCGTCTCCCCCGCCCTGCCCATGCCCTGCGCGTCGGACGAGGTGATGCCGATCGCGCCCAGGTCGTGCAGCACGTCCTCGGCGCCCATGGTCCCGGCGCGGATGCGGTCGCGGGCCATGGCGGCGTCGCCGGGCAGGTCGGTCTTGAGGTCGTGGACGGAGACGATCATGCCGTAGTGCTCGGCGACGGCGTCCCGGCCGAAGGGCAGGGTGGGGTTGGTGGAGGAGCCGATGACATGCGGAACTCCCGCCATTTTCAACACGTTTGGCACATGCCCGCCGCCACACCCCTCGATGTGGAAGGCGTGAATGGTGCGCCCCTCCAGCACCCGCAGGGTGTCCTCGACCGACAGGCACTCGTTCAACCCGTCGCTGTGCAGGGCGACTTGGACGTCGTGCTCCTCGGCGACGCGCAGCGCCGTGTCCAGCGCACGCGTATGGGCGCCCATGTCCTCGTGCACCTTGAAGCCGGAAGCGCCGCCTTCCGCGAGAGCCTCGATCAGCGGTGCCTCGTGCGACGACGAACCCCGCCCCAGGAAGCCGATGTTGACCGGCCAGGCGTCGAAGGCGTTGAACGCGTGCCGCAGCGCCCACGGCGAGTTGACCCCGACGCCCCACACGGGCCCGAACTCCTGCCCGATGACCGTGGTCACGCCGGAGGCCAGCGAGGCCTCCATGATCCGCGGCGAGAGCAGATGGACATGGGTGTCGACGGCCCCGGCGGTGGCGATGAGCCCCTCACCGGACACGATGGTCGTCCCCGTCCCCGCCACCACGTCGACCCCGTCGAGGGTGTCGGGATTCCCGGCCCGCCCGATGGCCGAGATCCGCCCCTCCCGGATGCCGATCGACGCCTTCCGGATCCCCTGCACGGCGTCGATGACGACGACGTTGCTGATCACGACGTCACAGGTCTCCCGCACGGCGGCGGCCTGGAGGTGCAGCCCGTCACGGGCGGTCTTGCCGAAGCCGGCGAGGAACTCGTCGCCGTGGACCTGCGAGTCGGACTCGACCTCGACGGTCAGCCCGGAGTCGCCGAGGCGGACACGGTCGCCGGCGCGGGGGCCGTGCGTGGCCGCGTACTCGTACGGCGTGAGGCGGCGGGCCTCGGCCGGGTGGCCTCCGGGACGGCTCATCGGGCGGCCTCCTCGTCACGGACCCCCAGGTAGCCGCAGGCGGCGGCGCGGCGCAGCGCCTCCTCGCGGGCACCGGGCGCGTCCAGCGGCCCGTCGACGAGCCCGGCGAACCCGATCGCGACCCGCTCACCACCGATCGGCACGAGCCCGACCTCCAGCGACTCACCGGGACCGAAGCGCACGGACGACCCGGCGGGCACGGCGAGCCGCATCCCGTAGGCCTGATCGCGTACGAAGGAGAGGCGCGGGTTGGCCTCGAAGAAGTGGAAGTGGGAGGTGACGGAGACGGGCACGGTCGCGGTGTTGGTGACCGTGAGCCGTACGGCGGCCTCGGGCTCGGCGTGCTCGGGCCCCGGCAGCAGCGCACCGGGCGCCCGCTCCCCCAGCCCGCCCCCGCCGATCGGGTCACTCACCACCGCGAGCCGTGACCCGTCGTCGAAGACGGCCTCGACATGCACCTCGGTGACGATGTCGGCGACCCCCGGCAGCACGTCCTCCGGCCCGAGGACGGACCGCGCCACCTCGACCGCCTCCGCCAGCCGCTTCCCGTCCCGGGCGGCCTCGCACACGGTGTCCGCGATCAGCGCGGTGGCCTCCGGCACGTTGAGCCGCAGGCCACGGGTCCGGCGGGCACGGGCCAGCTCGGCGGCCCCGAAGAGCAGCAGCCGGTCGCGTTCGGTAGGGGTGAGCCGCATGTCGCTCCCTTCACTTAGAGCGACACTCTAACCAAAAGGCGTAAGGGAACGAAAGGCATGGCTGGCATGGCTCCCCCATGGGAAAGCTCACATGGAGTGTCGTTCTATCCGGTCAGCCCCGGCAGGAACGCGCTCGCCCCGAACGCCGGCTTCAGGTCGGTGAACCAGGTCGCGCCCTCGTCGTAGGCGGCGAAGAAGGGCCGGTCGACGAGTTCCGGATCGCGGGCCTGGATCAGATGCAGCACGAAGACCTTCTCGCCGGCCACCTCGGCGACGCCGTCCACACAGACCTTGCCGGGCATCGCGGACATCACCGGGCCGCGGACCGTACGGGCGAGGCCCGAGACGCGGGCGTAGGCGTCGCGGAAGATCTGGTGGGCGCGGTGCAGGGGGACACCGAAGTAGCCCTGGGGGCCGGTGTCGCGTTCGACGAACTGGTAGTACGGGACCGCACCCAGGGTGGTCGTGGTGTCCCAGAGTTCCGCCCAGGCGTCCGCGCTGTCGTTGATGCCGGCCACCAGCGGGCCCTGGCAGCGGATCACGGCACCGGTGTCGCGGACACGGCGCATCGCCTCCCGTACGACGGGCGGGCGCAGTTCCTGCGGGTGGGTGAAGTGGGCCATCAGGGCGAGATGACGGCCGCTCGCCACGACCTTCTCGAAGAGGCGCAGGAGGTCGTCGGCGTCGCGGTCGGTCGTGAAGCGGTAGGGCCAGAAGGCGAGGGACTTGGTGCCGACGCGGATGGACCGGATCGTGTCGATCTCCAGCAAGGGGGCGACGTACCGCCGTAGCACCTCCGTGCTCATCACCAGCGGGTCGCCGCCCGTGATCAGGGTGCTGGTGACCTCGGGGTGGGCGCGGAGGTAGGCGGAGGTGGTCGCGATGTCGTCGGTGGCGATACGGAGTTCGGCCTCGCCGACGAACTGGGGCCAGCGGAAGCAGTACGTGCAGTAGGCGTGGCAGGTCTGGCCCTGGCGGGGGAAGACCAGCACCGTCTCGGGGTACTTGTGCTGGAGGCCGGTGAGACGGCGCCCCTCGTGCACGGGGACGTTCGCGTCGAGCTGGCCCGAGGGGTGCGGGTTGAGCCGCATACGGATCTCGTGCGCCGCCGACTGGATCTCCCTGCGGGGCGCGTCGCGGGACAGCAGGTCGGCCATCCGGCGGACGTCGGGCGCGGGCAGCATGCCGGACTGCGGGAAGGTGAGGCGGAAGATCGGGTCGTCGTCGGGGACGGCCGACCAGTCGATCAGCTCGTCGATCACGTACGTGTTCGTCCGGAAGGGGAGTACCGCCGCCACCGCGCGCAGAGCGAGCCGTTCGGCCGGTGGCAGAGACGCGCGTTCGAGCAGTCCGTCCAGGTCGCGGGGTGTGAAGGCGCGAAAGCGGGGGCTCCCGGCGGGAGCGGGGTGGTGCGCTGAACTCATCTGTGCGAAGGCCCTCTATTCCGTGACCAGGACCGGCGGCCGCAACTCGACGAACGCGGTCGCCGACGCATCGTACTTCTCGGCGAAGTGGTGGATGAGCCGTCCGTGCAGGTCGGACTCGTCGTCCACGACGAGGACCTCGTGCGCCCCGGCGATGCCCAAGCCCTCGCTGAACGCGGACAGTTGGTCCAGGCGGTGACGGGCGAGATAGGTGACGAGGTCGGGGCCGGAGACGTACAGACAGTCGTCCACGAAGACGAACCGGCAGCTGAACTCCCGCCGCCCGTCGGCCGCGTCGACCAGGGTGACCGGCAGATGGGTGAACCGTTCCATCGGCTTGCCCTGCTGCCACAGCTCGTCGAACCGCTGCTCCACGAAGGTGCCGAGCGGCGAGCGCACCGCGACCTCCAGCTGGACGCCCTCGCCGGAGAGCCGTCCGACGGTGAGGAAGGAGACCAGGCAGCGCTCGTCCCAGCGGTAGAGCGTGACGCCGGGGGAGGTGGAGCACAGCCGGACTTCGAGGAGTTGGCGGGATGCCTCGTCCAGGCGTTGCGCGAACCGGTCCAGCGTGCGCAGGTTGCGGAGGATGTCCCGGCGGATGTCGTCGCTCCGCTCGCCCAGTTCGCGCCCGCGCAGGATGACCGCGAGGGAGTCGGGGTCGAGGAGCAGGATCTGGACCCGGGCGCCGTGCGCGGTGGCCGCCTTGACGCCGCGGAAGAGGCGTTCGGAGAACTGCGGGCCGAAGAGGTTGGAGAAGGTGTCGAGCACTTTGACGTTGGAGGTGGCGCCGTAGACCTGGGCGCTGAACCACTCGTAGTCGAGCCGTGTGTGCTCGCGCACCCGGCCCTCCTGGGCGCGGGAGATCAGCGGGCCGATCACGAAGACGGTGATGACCACGCCGACGAGGTCGGTGCCGAGGTTGAGGGCCAGGTTCGCGCCGTAGCTGTCCATGGCGCGGGCCCGCCACAGCAGGACCCCCGCGACGACGGCCAGCAGCACGAGCACAGTGAGGCTCTGCGGGCGCCTCGGACTGCGCAACGCCCGCAGCAGCCACCTCAGTCTCGGTATCGGCCCACCACTCACCCAGCGCCCCCTCCCCCGTGTGCCGCGGAAGAAGTGAATACCCGCACGAGGGAGGCGATACGCGTCGAACGAACTACCTGGCTACCGGCCGAGCCTGTGCATCCAGCCGTGCTTGTCCTCGGCCGTCCCCCGCTGGATGTCCAGCAGCGCCTGCCGCAGCTTCAGTGTGACCTCGCCCGGCTCGCCGGCCGACTGCCGCCACTCGCCGCTCGCGCGCTTGACCGTGCCGACCGGGGTGATCACGGCGGCCGTACCGCAGGCGAAGACCTCGGTGAGGGTGCCGTTCTCGGAGTCGCGCTGCCACTGGTCGACGGAGACGCGGCCCTCCTCGGCCGTGTAGCCGAGGTCGCGGGCGACCGCGAGCAGCGAGTCGCGGGTGACGCCCTCCAGGATGGAGCCCGTCAGCGACGGCGTGACGATCCGGTCGCCGTAGACGAAGTACAGGTTCATGCCGCCGAGTTCCTCGACCCACTTGCGCTCGACCGCGTCGAGGTAGCAGACCTGGGCGCAGCCCTCGGCGGCGGCCTCGGCCTGGGCGAGCAGGGAGGCGGCGTAGTTGCCGCCCGTCTTCGCGTCGCCCATGCCTCCCGGCACGGCGCGGACGTGGTCCTCGGAGACCCAGATGGAGACGGGCTTGACGCCGCCCGGGAAGTAGGCGCCGGCCGGGGAGGCGATGACCATGAAGAGGTACTCGTTGGCCGGTTTCACACCCAGGCCGACCTCGGTCGCGATCATGAACGGGCGGAGGTAGAGGGACTCCTCGCCGCCGTGCGCCGGGACCCAGCCCTCGTCCTGGTTCACCAGCGCGTCGCAGGCCTCGATGAACGTCTCGACCGGGAGCTCGGGCATGCCGAGGCGGCGGGCGGAGGACTGGAAGCGCAGGGCGTTCTTCTCAGGGCGGAAGGTGGCGACGGAGCCGTCGGGCTGGCGGTAGGCCTTCAGTCCCTCGAAGATCTCCTGCGCGTAGTGCAGGACCATGGTGGCCGGGTCGAGGGAGATCGGCGCGTAGGGAACGAGCTGGCCGTCGTGCCAGCCGCGGCCCTCGGTCCACTTGATGATCACCATGTGGTCGGTGAAGTGGCGGCCGAATCCGGGGTTCGCCAGGATCGCCGCGCGCTCCGCGTCGGAAAGTGGCGAGGCCGAGGGCTTGAGCTCGATCGTGGGCGTCGTCATGAGTGGTTGTCCTTCACCGGTTGTGTAGTGACGGGCCGCGCTCACGCCCCTTTACTGTCAGTGACCAGTGCTAGGACGTCCGAGCATTCCCTCATTCCGCGGCTCCGCGTTCGATTATCGCGCGCGCGGTGCCGGTGGGGGCACCGCCCAGGCGTTAAGCACTGGGGGAGAAAACGGCGTGAATGCGACCCAGGGGATGATGGTGGCACCCGGCGGGGGACAAACGAAAGCCGCCGGGTGCGATGTGACCCGGCGGCTTCGAAAGGTTTCGAGTGAGCGCGGGGTCAGCCGGCTACTCGTACGGCGAGCGCGTCGCCGATCTCGCTGGTGCTGCGGGCGGGCTTGCCGGTGCGCTCGCCGAGGTCGGCCGAGACGGCCTCCTCGATCCGGGCGGCCTCGGCCTCGTAGCCGAGGTGGCGCAGGAGCAGGGCGACGGACAGGACCGTGGCGGTGGGGTCGGCCTTGCCCTGGCCGGCGATGTCGGGCGCGGAACCGTGGACCGGCTCGAACATCGAGGGGAACTCGCCGGAGGGGTTGATGTTCCCGCTCGCGGCGACGCCGATGCCGCCGGAGACGGCCGCGGCGAGGTCGGTGATGATGTCGCCGAACAGGTTGTCGGTGACGATCACGTCGAACCGGCCCGGGTCGGTGACCAGGTAGATCGTCGCCGCGTCGACGTGGATGTAGTCGGTGGTGACCTCGGGGAACTCCTCGGCCACCTTGTTGAAGATGTTCGTCCACAGGTGGCCGGCGAAGGTCAGCACGTTGTTCTTGTGGACGAGGGTGAGCTTCTTGCGCGGACGGGCCTGGGCACGGGCGAAGGCGTCACGGACCACGCGCTCGACACCGAAGGCCGTGTTGACCGAGACCTCGGTGGCGACCTCGTGCGGGGTGCCCTTGCGGATGGTGCCGCCGTTGCCGGTGTACGGACCCTCGGTGCCCTCGCGGACCACGACGAAGTCGATCTCCGGCTCACCGGCGAGCGGGGTCGCCACACCCGGGAGCAGCTTCGACGGACGCAGGTTGACGTGGTGGTCGAAGGCGAAGCGGAGCTTGAGCAGGAAGCCGCGCTCCAGGACACCGGAGGGGACCGACGGGTCGCCGATGGCGCCGAGCAGAATGGCGTCGTGCTTCTTCAGCGCGTCGAGGTCGGCGTCGGTGAGGGTCTCACCGGTGTCGTGGTACCGCTTGGCGCCGAAGTCGTAGTCCTGGGTCTCCAGCTTCACATCCTGCGGAAGGACGGCGGAGAGGACCTTGAGACCTTCGGCCACGACCTCCTGGCCGATGCCGTCACCGGGGATCACTGCGAGATTGATGCTGCGAGACATGTCGGCACCCTACTCCTCGTCCCATGGGATGACACACCATGTCCGCGATACGGACTGGGTGACGACGGAGGGCGTCAACTGGTCGCCACCCGTTCACCCCTACGTATGGCGGCCGTTGGCCATCGCTGGGAAGTTCCCTTCCATGGACATTCCCGACTTCGGCATCCCGCCGCAGCTCGCGCGCCGGATGAGCATGGCCGAGCAGCACGAGTACCTGCGCACGAAGCTCATGCGGCGCCGCACGCTGGTGACGGCGGGCGCGGTGGCGGCGGGCGGCCTGCTGACCGGCTGCGGGGGCAACGGCTCGGCCTCGCAGGGCACGACCACCTCCTCGCCGTCGGCCTCCACGGTGCACGGCTCGGTCGTCTCCCCCTTCGGCCGCCATCTCGCCTTCGGCGCCGACCCGAAGACCCAGATGCGGGTGTCCTGGCAGGTGCCGCTCGCGGTGAAGAAGCCGTACGTGCGCATCGGCACCCGGCCCGACGACCTGAGCCGCAAGATCGAGGCCGAGGTCCGCGACCTGCACACGCCCGGCGTCACCGGTGTACGCCTCGCCCTGGACCAGTACTACCTGCACGCGGCCCTGGACGGTCTGCGCCCCGGCACGAGGTACTACTACGGCGTCGGCCACGAGGGCTTCGACCCGGCCTCCCCCGCCCACCGCGCGACGATCTCCACCCTCCGCACCGCACCGGCCACCCCCGAGAAGTTCGTCTTCACGGCCTTCGGCGACCAGGGCGTCAGCCAGGCGGCCGCCGCCAACGACCACGTCCTGCTGCGCCAGAAGCCCGCCTTCCACCTCCACGCCGGCGACATCTGCTACGCCGACACCAACGGCCAGGGCAAGAAGTCGGACGGCTACGACCCCTCGTACTGGGACCTGTTCCTCAAGCAGAACGAGTCGGTGGCGAAGACCGTCCCCTGGATGGTGACCACCGGCAACCACGACATGGAGGCCTGGTACTCGCCCGACGGCTACGGCGGCCAGCTGGCCCGCTGGTCCCTCCCGACGAGCGGCTTCGACGCCCGCCACGCCCCCGGGGTGTACGCCTTCACCTACGGCAACGTCGGCTTCGTCGCACTGGACGCCAACGACGTGTCGTACGAGATCCCCGCCAACCTCGGCTACACCGACGGCCGCCAGACGCAGTGGCTGGACAGGAAGCTCGCCGAACTGAGGGGCGCGAAGAACGTCGACTTCATCGTCGTCTTCTTCCACCACTGCGCCTACTCGACGTCCACGCACGCCTCCGACGGCGGGGTGCGGGCGGCGTGGCTGCCGCTCTTCGCCAAGCACCAGGTGGACCTGGTGATCAACGGCCACAACCACGTCTACGAGCGCACGGACGCGATCAGGAAGGGCGGGGTCGGCCGCGCGGTCCCCATCGGGGCGTCGACCGACCCGACCAAGGACGGGATCGTCTACGTCACGGCGGGCGGCGGCGGCCGTGATCTGTACGGCTTCCCGTCAGGCGTGAAGGAGAGCTACGAGGGCCATGTGACGCGCCACGACGCCGTGCACGGTTTCTCGTGGGCGCAGGGGCAGTCCGCCGCGAAGGAGACGGTGGAGTGGTCGCGGGTGCGCTACCGCGGCTTCTCGTTCCTGTCGGTGGAGGCCGTCGGCGGCACACGGCCGGCCCTCAAGGTGTCGGCACTGGCGCAGAGCGGTGAGCGCATCGACCATTTCGAGGTGCGGCGCGGGGCGTGAGCCCGCGCCGCACCCCGTGCGGGTGCGGCTCCCGGCTTCTTGAGTGATGCCCGGCTCAGTGGCCGGTCGAACCGCCGTTGTCCCTGCGATCCAGGGCGCGCTGGAGGGCGGCTGCGGCGTTCTTGCGGTCGGACTCGCTCGTGCGGGAGATGTGACGGACTCGGCGGCGTGCGGTCGTCTCGGCCATGGGAAATCGACTCCTTCGAAATCCGGGAGTGCGGAAAGGGGGTACGAGACGCCGGAAGGGGCGGGGAGCGGTGCCGCAGGGGTTGCCTGCACGGGGCACGCTCACGACCGCCATTCGCTTGGTCGAGCGAGACGTTCGGCTCCTACAAAAGTAAGGGAGCGCCCCCGGTCTGTCTCCACAAATACTCGGACTTCCTACTATCTGAGACGGTGGATTGGGTCACACCGCCCTGAGCTGGCCTTTCGCCTGAGCCCGTGTCTCCCGCCGCTCCCGTACGAGCGCCCGAACGGCCGCGGTGGCGGCGAGTTCCGGTGTGGTGACGTACCCGACCCGCCGGGTGGGCCGCCCCGGACCGAGATCGGTGATCTCTGTTGCGAGCGGTGCTCCGGTCAGGGAGAGGGCGGGCATGATCGCCATTCCGAGACCACTGCTCACCCCCGACCACTTCCGCTTCTTCGAGTCACCGGTCCCGGCCCTGCTGCCCGGCACGGCGCTGGTCGAGAACCTCTACTGGTCCGTGGACCCCTACCATCGCGAAATGATCGACGGGGACTTCGAGTTGAACGCCCCGCTGGAGGGCCGCACGCTCGGCCGGATCGTCGCCTCGCGCGAACCCTCGCTGCCCGAGGGCGAGATCGTCCTCCAGCGTCGGGGCTGGCGGACGCACACGGTGGTGACGCCGGCCGAGGTGAGACGGCTGCCGCACCACGAAGGCGTGCTATCGGCAGCGCGGGCTCCTCGGAGAAGGTCCGGTACCTCACCGAACGGGGGCGCTACGACGAGGCCTTCGACTACCACACGGGCGCGGTCGCCGACCTCCTCGCGAAGGCCGCCCCGTCCGGCATCGACGTCTTCGTCGGCGGGAAGATCCTGGTGCGCGAGGAGTAATGTCTTTTGTGCCGGAATCCAACCGAGGGAAGGGTGAGGTCATGCCCGACACGGTCAAGGCACTTCTCGAGGGCGGCCCGCAGGATCTGCCCGCACGGATCGTCCCGGTCGACACCTCCGGACCGGACCTGAAGATCGAGCTCCGGAACGGCTATGAGCACTTCAGGGCGACCTCGCGCCAGGCGAACACCGCGGAGGGCAGCCTCCCGGTGTACGAGTGGTGGGAGCGGACGGAGATGCCCGGCTAGCCCAGCGCCGACGCGACCGCCTCCCAGAAGCCCTTCGGGTCGTCCGTCCACACCATGTGCCCCGCGTCCGGCAGGGTCACCCGCCGGACTCGGGGCAGGGCGCGTTCCAGGGAGTCCACGGCGGAGCGCGGGCGGATGTCCTGGGCTCCGTCGAGGATCAGGACCGGCACGTCGAGGGCCTGGCAGGCGTCGTACAGCTCGGGTGTGCCGCAGGTGCGCCTGCGTTCCTCCTCAAGGGCCCCGCTGCACTCGTGGTTGATGCCGAACCACGGGTCCGCCATCCACTCGGCCCGCTCCTGCGCCCGCTCGCGCTCCTCCAGCTCGGCCGACCACTGGAGCACCGCCCACTCCCGGTCGTCCCCCTCGGATCGCACGGGCTGTTCCGCCAACTCCTGCCAGCGGGCGAGGCGTTCGGGTCGCCCGCCGAGCCGGGCGAGGAGGTTGGCCACAAAGGCCGGGTGCCAGTCGGAGTCCGGGCCGACACCCGTGCCGGCCACATACATCAGGCCGCTCACCCGCTCGGGATGGGCCAGCGCGTACCTCAACGCGAGATACGCGCCCCACGAGTGGCCCAGCAGCCGTATCCGCTGCAGCCCGAAGTGCCGTCGTACGGCGTCGAGATCGGCGACGAAGCGGTCGATCGTCCACGGCCCGGTGACCTCCCGCTCCGAGCGACCGCAGCCTCGCTGGTCCCAGCGCACGACCGGGGTCAGGTCGGCCAGCCGCTCGGCCACGTCCTCGAAGTAGTCCCAGAGGCCGGGCCCGCCGTGACACAGCGCCAGGGGTTCGCCCTCCCCCGACCGCGCGGCCCACAGACGTACGCCGTCGTCGGCCACCACGGTCGGGGTCTCGTTCTCCCTCTCCGTCCCCGTCATGGGGGCAGTCTGCCCTGATGACGGGTCAGCCCATGTGCGGGTACGCGTAGTCGGTCGGCGCGACCAGCGTCTCCTTGATGGCGCGGGTCAGGGTCCAGCGCAGCAGGTTCTGCGGGGCGCCGGCCTTGTCGTTGGTGCCGGAGGCGCGGCCGCCGCCGAAGGGCTGCTGGCCAACGACGGCGCCGGTGGACTTGTCGTTGATGTAGAAGTTGCCGGCCGCGTAGCGCAGCTTCTCCATCGTGTACGCCGCCGCCGCACGGTCGCCCGAGACGACCGAGCCCGTCAGCGCGTAGTCGGAGACGGACTCCATCTGGGTCAGCATCTCGTCGTACTTGTCGTCCTCGTAGACGTGCACGGCGAGGAACGGGCCGAAGTACTCGGTGCGGAAGACCTCGTTCTCCGGGTCGCCGCACTCGACGACGGTCGGGCGGACGAAGTAGCCCACCGAGTCGTCGTAGCTGCCGCCCGCGACGATCGTGCAGGTCGGGTCGGACTTCGCGCGGTCGATCGCGGACTTGTTCTTGGCGAAGGCGCGCTCGTCGATGACGGCGCCGATGAAGTTGGCGAGGTCGGTGACGTCACCCATGGTCAGATGGTCGACCTCCGCCGCGAACTCCTCCTTGAAACCGGAGTTCCAGATGGACGCCGGGATGTAGGCGCGGGAGGTCGCGCTGCACTTCTGGCCCTGGTACTCGAAGGCACCGCGGGTGAGCGCCGTCTTGAGGACCGCGCGGTCGGCGCTCGGGTGGGCGACCAGGAAGTCCTTGCCGCCGGTCTCGCCGACCAGACGCGGGTAGGAGCGGTACTTCTCGATGTTGTTGCCGACCGTCTTCCACAGGTACTGGAAGGTCTTGGTGGAGCCGGTGAAGTGGATCCCGGCGAGGTCGCGGTGTTCCAGGGCGACCGCGGAGACCTCGATGCCGTCGCCGGTGACGAGGTTGATGACGCCCTTGGGGAGTCCGGCCTCCTCCAGCAGCCGCATGAGGAGAACGGCCGCGTGGGTCTGGGTGGGGGACGGCTTCCAGACCACCACATTGCCCATGAGAGCCGGAGCCGTCGGCAGATTGCCCGCGATCGCGCTGAAGTTGAAGGGCGTGATCGCGTAGACGAAGCCCTCCAGCGGGCGGTGGTCGAGGCGGTTCCAGACGCCCGGGGAGTTGGCGGGGGGCTGCTCGGCGAGGATCTGGCGGGCGTAGTGGACGTTGAAGCGCCAGAAGTCGATGAGCTCGCAGGGGGTGTCGATCTCGGCCTGCTGGGCGGTCTTGGACTGGCCGAGCATGGTGGAGGCGGCGATGGTCTCGCGCCAGGGGCCGGAGAGGAGTTCGGCGGCGCGCAGGATGATCGCGGCACGGTCGTCGAAGGCCATCGCGCGCCAGGCGGGCGCGGCGGCGAGGGCCGCGTCGATGGCGTCCTGCGCGTCCTGCCGGGTCGCGTGCCGGCCGGTACCGAGGACGGCCTTGTGGTTGTGCGGCTGGACCACCTGGAAGGGCTCGCCGCCGCCCAGCCGCTTCTCGCCGCCGATGGTCATCGGCAGGTCGACCGGGTTCTCGGCCAGCTCCTTGAGCCTGGCCTCAAGGCGGGCGCGCTCGGGCGTGCCGGGGGCGTAGCCGTGCACCGGCTCGTTGACGGGGGTGGGGACCTGGGTCACAGCGTCCATGGGTTCCGTAACTCCTTGAACTTGAGCGGGTGTTCGGGCTCAGCCCTTGCTGATCATCGAGCGTGCGAAGAACCGCAGGTTCGCCGGCTTCTCCGCGAGCCTGCGCATGAAGTAGCCGTACCAGTCGGTGCCGTAGGCGGTGTAGACGCGCATGCGGTGGCCTTCCGCGGCGAGGCGCAGATGCTCGTCGCTCCGGATGCCGTAGAGCATCTGGAACTCGTACTCGTCGGGCTTGCGGCCGGCGCGATGGGCGAGTTCCTGGGCGATGGAGATGAGCCGGGGGTCGTGGGAGCCGATCATCGGGTACCCCTCGCCCTCCATGAGGATCTTCAGGATCCGTACGTACGCCTTGTCGATCTCGTGCTTCTGCTGGTACGCGACCTCGGCGGGCTCCTTGTAGGCGCCCTTCACCAGCCGCACCCGGCTGCCGGCCGCGGCGAGCCGGCTTGCGTCGGCCTCGGTGCGGAAGAGGTAGGCCTGGATGACACAGCCGGTCTGCGGGAAGTCCTTCCGCAGCTCCTCGTGGATGGCGAACATCGAGTCGAGGGTGGTGTGGTCCTCGGCGTCGAGGGTGACGGTCGTGCCGATGGCGGCGGCCGCCTCGACGACGGGCCGGATGTTGGCGAGAGCGAGCTCGTGGCCGCCTTCGAGCGCCTGGCCGAACATGGACAGCTTGACGGACATCTCGGCCCTGGTACCCAGCTCCAGCTCCTTCAGCCGGTCGATGAGCGCCAGGTACGCGTCCCGGGCGGCGGCGGCCTGCGCCGGCCGGGTGATGTCCTCGCCGACCACATCCATGGTCAGCTCCAGGCCCCGCCCGGTGAGCTCCTGGACGATCGGCACGATGTCGTCGACCGTCTCGCCCGGGATGAAGCGTTCGACGACCTGCTTGGTCACCGGGGCCGCCGAGATCAGACGTCGCATCCGGTCGCTGCGCGACGCGGCAAGAATCACGGGACCCAGCACGGGGCACCTCCACAGACCAGCAGATAGAACCACCGTGAAACCTAAGGATCCCTCCGATCGTCAGCCATCGACAGCTGTCACGCATCCGTGCCGCAGATCTCAGACAGATGTATGAAGGGCCGGTGATTATGCGGGAGAATGCCCGAGTGACACCCGACAACAGAGGTGACTACCAGGAATTGGTCGACGAGATCTCGGAGCTCCTCGGCGCCCCCGCGACGCTGGAGAACCGCGACTTCGAGCTGATCGCCTTCGGGGCCTACGACAGCGAGGGCGACCTCGACGCGTCGGCGCTGGACCCGGTGCGCACCCGCTCGATCCTGACCCGGCGCTCGACGGCGGCGGTCCGGACCTGGTTCGAGGGCTTCGGCATCACGCGGGCGACGGGCCCGGTGCGCATTCCGCCGACTCCGGAGGCGGGGGTGTACCGGGGGCGGATCTGTCTCCCCGTACGGCATCGGGGCGTCGTCCTGGGTTACGTCTGGCTGCTGGACTCCGACCCCGGGCCGACCGAGCGGCAGCTGGCAGCGGCCATGGAGGTGACGCTCCGCATCGGCGCGCTGCTCGCGGACGAGGCCCAGCACGGGGCGGACCTGAGCCGGGAACTGCGGGCCGTGCTGGTCGCCGAGCGGGACTGGCGGCGGGACATGGCGGTGGCCGAACTCCGCACGGCCCTCGGCTCCCGCGCGGACGGTCTGCACACGGTGGTGTGCGTGGCCCCCTGGCCCTCGGCGGACCCGGACGACGCGCCTTCGGTGCGGACGGTGCCGGGGGCGACGGCGCTGTGCACGGTGCCGTGGGGAGCGGCGGGCCAGTGTCTGGCGCTGCTGGTGCGGCTGAGGTCGGCGGATGCGCTGACGCCGGCCACCGCGGCGGCGGGGCGGCTGCTGGAGCGGGCGGGGCTGTCGGACGGGGGCGGGGTGGGGGCACCTCGGGGCGGCGGGCCCCGGTCGGGCGCGGCCGGTACCGCGTCGGGCTCCGGTACCGGATCGGCCGCCGCCGGCGTCGCCTCGGCGCGGGCCGGGTTGGCCGAGCTGGGGGCCGCCTGGCAGGAGGCGGCGGCGGCGGCGCGGGCCGCGCTCGCCGAGCCGCGGTTCGGGCCGGTCGCCGAGTGGGCCCGGATCGGCCCGTACCGACTGCTGACCTCGCTGTCCCCGGACGCGGTGCGCGACCCCTCCGTACACACCCTGCTCTCCCCCGCCCACCACGAACTCGCCCGCACCGCCGAGGTGTACCTCGACCGCGCGGGCCAGGCCGGCCGCACGGCGGCGGAGTTGGGCATCCACCGCCAGACGCTGTACTACCGCCTGTCCCGGGTGGAGCAGCTGACCGGCCTCGACCTGGACGACGGGGAGGACCGGCTGCTGCTGCACATGGCGTTGAAGGGGGCTCGCCTGTAGGCCTCGCGTCCGGCGGCGTCGTCGCGGGAGCCCCGCGGTCGGCCTTCGGCAACCGACGATCGGGGAACCTACCGGTATGGCCCTTCTGCTGATCGACCTCGACAACACCCTCGTGGACCGGGACGCGGCCTTCCGTACGGCCGCGGCCTCCTTCCTGGCCGACCACGCGCTGCCCGCCGCGGACCTCGCCTGGCTGACGGCCCTCGACGCGAGCGGCCACGCACCCCGCCTGGAGGTGGGCCGGGCCATGCTGCAGCGGTACGCGAGCGCCGTTCCCGAGGCGGCGGTCCAGGATCTGCTCGATCACGGGGCGGCCGCTCACGTCACCCTGGCCGAGGCCACCCGCCACGCCCTCGCCGAGACCGCCGCGGCCGACTGGACCTGCGTCATCGTCACCAACGGCCGGGTCGCCCAGCAGGAGACGAAGATCCGGCGCACCGGACTGGACCGGCTCGTCCGTGGCTGGGTGGTCTCCGAGGCACTGGGCTGCAAGAAGCCCGCGCCGGAGATCTTCCGGGCGGCGGCGGACACGGTCGGGGCCTCGCTCGACGGCGCCTGGGTGATCGGCGATTCGGCGCATGCCGACATCCAGGGTGCGGTGGGTGTCGGGGCACGGAGTGTCTGGGTGTCGGGCGATCGGCCATGGCCCGACGTGCCGTACCGGCCCACCCATGTCACCCCGGACACCGCCGCCGCGATCCGTCACGTGACCGCCGCCCCGCGCTGATCCGGCGCCGGGCGCTACCCCTCCTCCCCCACGGCCGCCCCCTGCTCCCCGTCGAGCAGATCCGCCACCGCCGCGACGCCCTCCGTGATCGCCCGCTCCGTCACATTGCCGAATCCCAGGACGAGTTGGGGCGGAGCCGTGGCGCCCGAGGTACGGCACGCGCTCATGCCGTACAGGCCGACCCCGCGGTGGCGGGCCCCGGTCACGACCGCCTCCTCGTCCGCCCCCGACGGCAGATGCGCCACCGCGTGGAACCCGGCCGCGAGCCCCGACAGCCGCACCGCCGGGGCGTGTTGGGCGAGGGACGCGACGAGGGCGGTGCGGCGGGCCGCGCTCGCGGCCACCGGGAGCCCGGCCGCCGTCCTCACCGGCACCGCCCTCTTCGGGGCCGGCTTCGGCGTCGCCCAGAACTCCACCCTCGCGCTCATGTACACCCACGTCTCCCCCGCCTCGTACGGCACGGTCAGCGCGCTGTGGAACCTCGCCTACGACGGCGGAATGGGCGTCGGCGCGGCCGGCTTCGGCGTCCTCGCGGGGCTGACCGGCTATCCGTGGGCCTTCGCGTTGACGGGGGTGCTGATGCTGACCGCGCTGGTCCCGGCGCTGCGGGACCGCGGCCGGCTCAGGCGTTCTCGACGCCCGCGATGACGCGGCGCAGGCCCTCCGTCAGCTGTTCGGCGCCGGTCGCCGTGTCCGGGTTGAAGACCCACTGCACCATGAGCCCCTGGAGGAGGGTCTGGTAGAAGCGGCCCTCGGTCTCGGCGGCCTCCTTGCTCTGCTCGTCCTCCGGAATGCCGTTGAACAGGGGCAGGAGCCCCGTCCGCCCCTGCTCCTCCGCCTCGACGAGCATCCGGCGCACCTCCGGCATCCGGTCGCCCTGGACGATCAGCTCGAAGCTCAGCAGCCAGATCGCGCGCGCTTCACCCACGGCGCCGACGATGTTCTCCCACACCTCCTGGAAGCGCTCCAGCGACCCGGGAGGCGTCGCCATCGCACCCTCCCCGCCGGGCTCGAACCGGTGACCGGTGGCCTCGACCAACGAGACATACGCCTGCGCCAGCAGCGCGTCCTTCGACCCGTAGTGATATCCGATCGAGGCGAGGTTCGTCCCCGACTCCTTGACGATGTCCCGCGCGGTCGTCCGCAGGAACCCCTTCTCCAGCAGGCAGCGCTTGGCGCCCTCGAGCAGATCCTCACGGTGTCCCATGCCACCACCGTACCCCCGCATCCATACAACCGTCCTAGACGAGCGATTTATACATGCGTCATAGACAAGCGTTTAAGACGCGCGTACATTCCTCGGCATGACGAACTCGACGAACCGAACGGACCCGCCGAGCACCACCACAACCCCGGCCGGCCCCCGCGCCGGCCGCCGCGAATGGACCGCACTGGGCGTGCTGATGCTCCCGTTGCTGCTGGTCTCGATGGACGTCTCGGTCCTCTACTTCGCGATCCCGGCGATCAGCGCGGACCTGGAACCGAGCGGCACCCAGCAGCTGTGGATCTTCGACATCTACGCCTTCGTCCTGGCCGGCCTGCTGATGACGATGGGCTCGCTCGGCGACCGCATAGGCCGCCGCAAGCTCCTGCTCGTCGGCGCCGCCGCCTTCGGCACCGCGTCCCTGATCGCGGCCTACGCGGACAGCGCCGAGACCCTGATCGTGGCCCGCGCGGCCCTCGGCATCGGCGGCGCGACCCTGATGCCGTCGACGATGGCGCTGATCCGCACGATGTTCACCGACCCCGCCCAGCGCGCGAAGGCGATCGGCATGTGGTCCGGCGTGATGACGGCCGGCATCGCCCTCGGCTCGGTCATGAGCGGTGTCCTGGTCCAGTACTTCTGGTGGGGCTCGGTCTTCCTGGTCAACCTGCCCGCGATGGCGCTGCTGCTGGTCCTGGGCCCGTTCCTGCTGCCGGAGTCACGCGACCCCCACCCCGGCCGCTTCGACTGGCCGAGCGTCCCGCTGTCGATGGCGGCGGTCCTCCCCGTGATCTACGGCCTGAAGGAGATCCCGTCCGAGGGCTGGCACGCGCAGTACGTCGTCTCCATCACCATCGGCCTGCTCTTCGCCGCTCTCTTCGTCCACCGCCAGCGCACGGCCGCGAACCCGATGATCGATCCGGCTCTGTTCCGTGGCCGGGGCTTCGCCCCCTCCGTCGCCCTCAACCTGGTCGCCGCCTTCGGCATGATGGGCTCGGCGTTCTTCACCACGCAGTACCTGCAGTCGGTGCTCGACAAGAGCGCGCTGGAGGCGGCCCTGTGGGCGCTGCTCCCCTCGGTGCCGATCGGCATGACGGCCCCCCTGGCGACGGCCCTGGTCCAGAAGGGAGTGAACCGCGCCTACGTCGTCACCGCCGGCTTCGTCATCGGGGCCGCCGGATACGCCCTCCTGGCCTTCGCCGGCACGGACTCCCTCGTGCTCGTCCTCATCGCCTGCGGCGTCCTCGCCTCCGGCATCGTCATGGTCATCTCCCAGATCACCGACCTCGCGATGGGCAGCGCTCCCGTGGAGCGTGCGGGCTCGGCGGCGTCCCTGATGGAGACCGCCGCGGAGTTCGGCGGGGCGCTGGGCATGGCGATCCTCGGCTCGATCGGTACGGCGATCTACCGCCACGACATTCCGAACTCGGCCCCGGCTCCGGCCCACGAGACCCTGGGCGGCGCGCTGGCGATCGCAGGCCGGCTGCCGGGGCGCGCGGGAGACGCCCTGGCGACGGCGGCCCGGGAGGCGTTCACCAGCGGGATGCAGGGAGCGGCGATCGCGGGGGCGGTACTGCTGGCGGGAGCGGCGGTGCCGGCGGCGCGGGCGCTGCGGGGCATCCGGGTCGGCGACAAGTAACCGGACATGCGAACGCCGGATGGGCTGAGACTCTCAGCCCATCCGGCGTTCGGCGACAAGACCGGTCCAGCCACTTCCAGCCCGTCCGACGCTCAGCAACAAGACCGGTCCAGCCACTTCCAGCCCGCCCGACGCTCAGCAACAAGACCGGTCCAGCCACTTCCAGCCCGTCCAACGCTCAGCAACAAGACCAGTCCAGCCACTTCCAGCCCGTCCAACGCTCAGCAACAAGACCAGTCCAGCCACTTCCAGCCCGTCCGACGCTCAGCAACAAGACCGGTCCAGCCACTTCCAGCCCGTCCGGCGTTTGAGGACGAGGCCGTTCAGGCCGAAGCGGGGGCCTGGGCTCGATCTGCTCGGTGGTGAGGGGCTCG
>NZ_JBSFHA010000083.1:0-49681 GCF_053596855.1 Streptomyces sp. NPDC001617 | reverse complement strand
CGATCGCCCGCAGCGGCGGGCGTCCATCACCGCGCACCTCAAAAAGACACAGCACCGCCCGACCGAGGACGGACACCCCCCGCCCCGGCCCCGACCCACCCACCATCCGCAGGCGCTACACCAGCCCCCACCCAACCCGCAGCTGCGCCGCAGGCATCAGGGGCGCGGGGAACTGCGCGAAAACCCACAACGGCGCCGCACCTACACCCGCACCGCCGCCCCCGCCAACCGCGGCGCCGCAAACTCCGTCCCACACGTGAACCGCAGCAGCGGCCCGAACGTCCCCGCCGCCTGGATCCCCGTGAAGTACAGCCCGGGCACCGACGACTGGAACCCCGGGTCCAGCCGGGGAAAGCCCCCCGTACGGGTCAGCCGAGAACGCAGCTCCGGGCCCAGGAAGTCCAGCGCGTCGACGCGGACGCGATAACCCGTGGCCGCCAGAACGTGGTCCGCGTCCAGGACGTGGGTACGCCCCTGCCGATCACCGGTGGACAGGACAACCCGTTCGCCATCCCGCCGCGCCCCGGTGATGCGACGCCCGAGCTGCACCGGAACCACCCCGTCGAGCCGCGGCTTCAGCCACCAGGACCCGAAGGGCCCCAACACACGCCGCACCAGCCGCAACCGCGTGGCAGCGGGCAGATAGCGAAACGCCGCCGCCTGATGAACGACCGCGTACAGCGCCCAGGAACGCCCGAGCGGAGTATCCGGCTGCCAGTGCGGCCCCGGCGTCGGCCCGCCACCGAACACCAACTTCTCGGCACGGGCGAGGAGCCGCACCCGAGCCCCCGCCTCGTGCAGCAGCGCCGCACTCTCCTGCGCCGACTGCCCGGCCCCCACCACGACCACGTCCCGCCCCGCGAACTTCCCGAGGTCGGCATGGTCCGAACTGTGCGAGACAAGCCCCTCACCGACCAACGGAGCCAACGGCCCCGGCACATACGCAAAGCCGTCCATCCCGCTGGCCACCACCACGACCGCAGCCCGCACCTCCTCCCCGGAAGCGATCCCGAGCCGGAAGAGGCCGTCGGACCGCCGGTCGACGGCCGTCACCCGCACGTCCTCCACCTCGGGCACGAGCCGCTCGCCGAACCACCGCCCGTACCGCACGAACATCTCCACCGGCACCTGGTCGTGCCCGCTCAGCCGCGCCTCCCCCACCTCACGGGCGTAGTCGTCCAGCGTGAACCCCGGCTTCGGCGCGGACAGCATCGACGCGGCCGGCGGCGACTTGAGCAGCATCCCCGCCGGCATGTTCTCGGCCCAGCTCGCCATCGGCGAACCGAACACCCTGACACTCAGGCCGCGCGCCTTCAGATGCGCGGCGGTGGACAGGCCGTAGGGGCCCGCCCCGATGACCACGACGTTCTTCGACATGTTCGACACATGGGACATGGCTGTGGACGTGTTCTCGGACATGAGTTGAATTCCCCCCTGGTACGGCGCACTTGAGCGCCCGCACGCAGACATGACGGATCCCGGAACGGGTCGGAAGGTCAGATCGCGAGGTACCCGGAGGGGCAGGGCGGCCCACGCCGTACGACGCTGTCCGCGAGGAGAAGACGGGTCGGGCCGTCGACCGCCGGCCCGGGGCAGGGGCGGCAGCCCACCGCGTCCGTGTCCAGATCAAGCGGAGTGGACCACGGCGCGAACAACCGCTCCAGCAGCTCACGCCCGGCCGCGCACAGCACTCGCCGACGGCAGGTGTCGACGCCGTGCAGCAGCACCGCGCCCAGCACGGTCAGCGCCACATGCGCGGCCACCACGGGCGCCCCGGCGTGCAGGGAGGACGGCCAGAAGGCGTGTGCCGGGACGTTCACCGCGGGGTCGGCCCGGACGAACCAGTAGCCCACGACCAGCTGGGAGCCCACCGCCAGCAGCACCTGCCGTACCAGCGGCTTGTCGTGGCCCGCGCCGGGCAGCGCGACCACGAACAGCAGAACAGCTGCCAGTGCGCGCACGCTCAAGGAGGGACTGGAGTCGAAGGCCAGGTGATGGACCGTGCTCGCGACCACCGTGCCCAGCGCGGAGAACAGCCCTGCCCGGACAGCCGCCACCGGCACCACCCGCGGCATCCGACCGCGTCGGCGCAGACAAAGCACAGCCACCGAACCCCCCATAACCCACCCATCATGGACGCGGTCCGAGCCCGTGTCACCACCGCCTTCCGGCCGAACCGGAGCGAATTAATTCGGGTGCGCCCTCCGAAAGCACCCGCTAGCGTGCCTGTTCGACGCCTTCCGATGCGCTGTGCCCCGGTTACTTCCTGACAAAGCCGCAACACCACCCCGGTGCCACTACTGATCTCGGAAGGCGCCTCTCTCTTAAGAACCTCTTCTCCAAGAGCTTCTCCAAGACCTCTTCTCAAAGACCTCTTTCTTCTCCAAGAGCTCTTCTCCAAGAGCTTTTTCCAGGAACGTCTCCCAAGGGACCTTCTGCATGCCCCATTTCAACCGTCAGCGGGCCAAGTCCGAGGCCAGGACCGAGATCCAGGCAGAGATACCGGGCTTGACCGCAGGCGGAGCGACGTCGTCGCTCTCCACCCACGGCCGGTGGCTGCTCCCGCCGTCCGCCACCACCCGCACCGCCTCGCGCCCGCCCGCCTCCTGGCCGCACGGCCACAGCCGCACCCACCAGGGCGGTGCCGGCTACGCCCGCCCCCCGAAGGCCCAGCTCTTCCTCCTGGCCATGGCCAACATGGTCGGCCACCACAGCTTCTACGAGGAGGCCGGCGCCCGCGACGAGCGCTACGCGCAGCTGGTCCGCACCCTCGCCGTCAGCGACCCCGAGTGGACCCTCGGCCTGCTGCGCTGGCTGCGCACCGAGGCCCATATGCGCACCGCCTCCCTGGTCGGCGCGGCCGAGTTCGTGCGGGCCAGGCTGGACGCGGGCGCCGTCGGCTTCTCCCGCCAGGCCGTGGCCACCGTACTTCAACGGGCCGACGAGCCCGGAGAGTTGATCGCGTACTGGACCTCCCGGTACGGGCGGGGACTCCCGCAGCCCCTCAAGCGCGGGATCGCCGACGCCGTACGGCGGCTCTACACCGGTCGCGCGCTCCTCAAGTACGACACCGCCTCGCACGCCTACCGCTTCGGCGACGTCATCGAGCTCACCCACCCCTCCCCCGACCCGCAACGGCCGTGGCAGGGCGGCCTGTTCCGCTACGCCATCGACCGCCGCCACCGCCCCGACCGTGCCCTGCCGCCCTCCGGCGAGACGCTGCTCGCCACGCACCGGGAGCTGCTGGCCGTGCCGGTCGAGGAGCGGTACACCCTGGTCACCGCACCGGACGGTGCCGAGCGGCTGGCCGCGGCCGGTATGACCTGGGAGTCGGTGGCGGGCTGGCTGCAGAGCCCCCTCGACGCGGCCGTGTGGGAGGCCCTGATCCCCTCGATGGGAGTGATGGCCCTCGTCCGCAACCTGCGCAACTTCGACCAGGCCGGCCTCAGCGACCGGGCGGCCGCCGAGGTGGCCGCCCGGATCTCCGACCCGGACGAGGTGCGCCGCTCCCGCCAGTTCCCCTTCCGCTACCTCGCCGCTCACCGCAACGCGCCCTCGTGCCGCTGGGAGCAGGCCCTGGAGACGGCCCTCGGGCACTCCCTCGCCAACGTGCCCGAACTGCCCGGCCGCACGCTGGTCCTGGTGGACCGCTCGGGCTCGATGTTCGACCGGCCCAGCGAGCACACCCGGCTCAACCGGGCCGATTCGGCGGCCGTCTTCGGTACGGCGCTGGCGCTGCGGGCCGAGCGGGCCGACCTGGTGGAGTTCGGAACCGGCAGTCGACGTATCGAACTCGCCCCGGGCGAACCGGTGTTGCACGTCCTGGACCGCTTCCACGACCTCGGTGGCACCAACACGGCCGCGGCGCTCAACCGGCACTACGACCGGCACGACCGGGTGGTCGTGGTGACCGACGAACAGACCGAGCTGACCCGGTGGTTCAACCCGCTGCAGGCGGTCCCCTTCCACATCCCCGTCTACACCTGGAACCTGGCCGGTTACGCCATGGCGCACGCCGCGTCCGGCCCGCACCGCCACACCTTCGGCGGCCTGAGCGACGCCGCGTTCCGGCTGATCCCGCTCGTCGAAGCGGGCCGGGACGCCAAGTGGCCGTGGGAGACCGGCGGTTCCCGGAGCGCGGGTGCCCTTTAGGGCACCTGAAAGGGCATGCCCCCGCGCGGCGCGTGGTTTCCGCGGTCGCAGTCAGGTACGAAAGCGATTGCCGCCCGCACGCGGTCCCCCACAGCAACTCCCTGGCAAGGCAGCCCAGTCAACGGGTCCATCCGAAAGGACCGCAGCAATGGCCACACCTCTGACCGCCGCGCAGATGCTCACCGCGCTGACGACCGAAGGCCTCACCGTGCACGAGCACAGCGGCTGGGAGACCCACAACCGCGACACGGCGACCGGCAAGACCTTCGGCCCCGTCATCGGCGTACTGATCCACCACACGGCCGGACACGGCGACAGGGAGCTCTGCTACAACGGCAGATCCGACCTCCCCGGCCCCCTCTGCCACGCCTGGCTCGGCAAGACCGACGGGCTGTGGACGCTCGCGAACGGCCGTGCCAACCACGCCGGCGCCGTCGACCTCGACGTCCTCAACGCCCTGCGCGCCGAGAAGTCCCCGCTTCCCACCGACAACCAGGCCAACGCCGACGGCAACGACTGCCTCTACGGCCTGGAGATCGAGAACCTCGGCAACGGCAAGGACCCCTACCCGGACGACCAGTACCGCCAGGCCGTGCTGTGGGCGGCGGCGATCTGCCGGGCGCACGGCTGGTCCGAGAACTCGGTCGCCGGGCACAAGGAGGTGCAGCCCGGCAAGGTCGACCCCAGCTTCGACATGGACGACTTCCGGGCCGACGTGAAGAAGCAACTCGCGGTCACGGTCGGCAAGTCGGCCCCGTCCAAGCCGACCAAGCCGACCACCGGCTCGGCGAGCAGGCCCCGCGTCGACCTCTCCCGCCTGGCCCAGGCCGCGAAGGCCGACCCGAACGCCAAACAGGGGCACGTCACCTACATGGCCGGCACCAACCTCACCGAGGCGGCCCTGGTCAAGCTCGGCTACCTCGCCAAGACCTACGCGGGCGACGGCTCCTTCGGTACGACCACGATCGCCGCGTACGCCAAGTGGCAGCGCCACCTGGGCTACTCCGGTGGCGAGGCCGACGGCATCCCCGGCAAGATCTCCCTCAGCAAACTGGGCGACCGTACGGGCCTGTTCACGGTCGTGGCCTGAGCCGGGCCCGCACCGCGGCGTCCGTCACGTCGGCCCTGTCGAGAAGCGCTGCCCTCCCGATGAAATCCGGATGCTCTCCCGCTCGCCCGCTGATGGGATGGCCCGATGAGCGAGATGCCGGAGACCTCGGAGACCGTTGACCGCAAGCTGTATCCCGAGGCAGTGACGCCCTGGGACGACCTGGCGTGGCGGGCCGAGGCCCTGGCATGGGCGAGCGGGGTGCTCGGCGCGCGCCGGCTGCGGGAGACCGGGCCCCGGCAGGTGCGGGTACGGCCCTGGTCCGTGCTGGTGCGGCTGGCGGTGGACGGAGGCGACGGCCCCGTCTGGTTCAAGGCCAACCCGCCCGGCAGCCGCTTCGAGGCGGGGCTCGGCGAGGCGCTCGCCGGATGGGTGCCGGGGCAGGTGCTCACGCCCCTCGCCGTGGACGCGGGGCGCGGGTGGTCGCTGCTGCCCGACGGCGGGCGGAGGTTCGCCGATGTGCTCGATTCCGGCGAGGCCGGTGCCGGGGCCTGGGAGGAGATGCTGGGCCGGTACGCGGAGCTGCAGCGCTCCCTGCTGCCGTACACCGAGCGGATCGAGTCCCTCGGGGTGCCCGGGGCCCGTACCGCCTCCCTGCCCGGCGTCCTCGACCGGCTCGTCGAGGAGAACGGGGCGTTGACGGGCGAGGAGCGCGCGGTGCTGGACGGGCTGCGGCCGCGGGTGACGGAGTGGTGCGCGCAGCTCGCGGCGCTCGGCGTCGGGGACTCGCTCGACCACGCGGACCTGCACGAGGGGCAGGTCTTCCACGCGCCTGAACAGACGCCGGGAACGAACCGCTTCACCTTCTTCGACTGGGGCGACGCTCTCGTCTCGCACCCCTTCTGCAGCTTCCTGGTCCCCGCCCGCAGAGCCGTCGACCGTCACGGCCCCGACGTCCTGCCCCGCCTCCGGGACGCCTACCTCGAACCCTGGACCGCGGGCGACCGCTCCCTGCCCGAGCTGCGCCGCGCCCTCGCCCCGGCCTGGCGGCTCGGCGCGATCGGGCGGGCCGGTTCCTGGGGCCGTCTCTTCCCGGGCGCGGCGGCGGGCACGGACCTGGCGAACGGCACCGAGATCGCCCGCTCGCTCCTGCGCCTCGCCGACGAACCGCCGCTCGCGCTCACCCGGCCCGAATGAAACGGAGGCGCGGTTCCCACCGTCGGCCGAACGCGGTCCGATTCTTGACGATCTCCTGACACTCGCGACCGCATCCAACCGTCCCCGTGCCGTGTCCCATTCCTTGTCACAACCCTTCGTCACAATCTTCAACGGGGAATGGAGTGCCATGGAAGGCGCCGTCGTCGCGGTCGTGCTGCTGGCCGTAGGGGCCCTGCTCGTGCTGCGCAGTGGGATGAAGGTGGTCAACCAGATCGAGCGCGGTGTCGTGTTCCGGATGGGCAAGGCGCTGCCGGAGTACCGGCAGCCGGGCGTCACGTTCCTGATTCCGTTCGTCGACCGGATGCGGAAGGTGAACACCCAGGTGGTGACCATGCCGGTCCCCACCCAGGAGGGCATCACCAAGGACAACGTCTCGGTCAAGGTCGACGCCGTCGTCTACTTCCGGGTGGTGGACCCGGTCCGGGCCGCCATCGAGGTCCAGGACTACGTCTTCGCCGTCGGCCAGGTCGCCCAGTCCTCCCTCCGCTCGATCATCGGCAAGAGCGATCTGGACGACCTGCTCACCGACCGGGAGCGGCTGCACGAGGGGCTGGCGCTGATGATCGACAGCCCGGCCGCGCAGTGGGGCATCCACATCGACCGCGTCGAGATCAAGGACGTACAGCTGCCGGAGTCCCTGAAGCGGTCCATGTCGCGGCAGGCCGAGGCGGAGCGCGAGCGCCGGGCCCGGGTCATCACCGCGGACGGCGAGTTCCAGGCGGCCCAGCAGCTCGCCAACGCGTCCAGGATCATGTCGGACACCCCGGAGGCCATGCAGCTCCGGCTTCTCCAGACGGTCGTGGAGGTCGCGGCCGAGAAGAACTCGACGCTGGTGATGCCGTTCCCGGTGGAGCTGCTGCGGTACTTCGACAAGGCGACGCAGAAGATGGCGGCCGGGGAGGCGCCGGTGCCCGCACCGGCCCCGGCTCCTACGACGGAACCGGCTTCGACCCCGGCGCAGATCCCGGCTCCGGCACAGGTCCCCGCTCCGCTTCCGGCACCCGACCCGCGGACCGCGGTCGTCGAGCAGCCGTAGCGAGCGCCAGCGTCACCACGGCCGACGCGGCCGCCATGACCGTCATCGCCGTGGCGGGCGAGGTGAGTTGGGCCACCGAGCCCGCCACGGCGGCGGCCACGCCCTGCATCGTGAGCATCCCGGCGGAGTGCAACCCCAGGGCGTGCCCGGAGAGTTCGTCCGGGGTGAGCGCCATCAGCCGCTCCTGCTGCACCAGGCTCGCGCCGAAGCCGGCGGAGGCGACGGTGGCGAGGACGGCCGACCAGGGCAGCGCCGGGTGCAGGGCGAAGAGCAGGTACGGCGTGGCCAGCAGCAGGAGCAGCGGGGTCGCCAGCCGGGGCCGGACCGCGGGCGGCACGAGCCGGCCGACGGTCACATCGCCGGCGAACATGCCCAGCGCCCCGCACGCGAACAGCGCGCCGGCCGCCCGGGGGTCGTAGGAGACGTAGAGGGACTCGCAGCCGACGACCAGACCGTTGGGGACCCAGAGGCCCAGGTAGGTGAGGCGGCGGGGCCGGGACGACCACAGGAGGCCGTTGGTGCGCCACGTCGCCCCGGCCGACAGCCGCCCCGAGGAGCGCGGCGGCCGGGCGGTCAGGCCCAGCCGGACGCCGAGGGCGGAGACACCGTAGAGCACGGCCGCCAGCAGCAGGCACACCCGCGGTGACAGGACCGTCAGCAGCGCACCGCCCGTCGCGAACCCGGTGATCTGCATCAGCCCGGAGAGCATGTTGAACACCGAACGCCCCAGCAGATAGCCCTCCTTGGAGAGGATCTCGTTCAGCAGCCCCCAGCGCACTCCCCCGCCCAGCGAGGCGACCAGACCCTGCACCAGCACGACCGCGAAGACGCCCCACACCGGCAGTCCGGGCAGCGCCAACACCGCCGTACCGGCGGCGAAGGCGAGACCGATGCCGGTCAGCGTCGAGCGCGGCGGCAGCCGGTCGGCGCCCGACAGCAGGAAGGTCGCCCCCAGCACCTGCGCGAGCTGTGGCCCGAACATGCTCACCGCCGACAGCAGCGGTGAGTCGGTGATCCGGTAGACGAGCGTGCCGAGCGCCAGACCGCCGATCGTCTGGGCGGCGGTCTGGGCGGCGGCGGAGAGGAAGAAGGGCGTGAACTCCGGGGTGCGGAAGAGGTCTCGGTAGCTGCGCATGCAGGGAGTCTCGGAAGGGCCGGCCGGTGGTGGTTATTGTTTCGCGCAGACGCGAAACATCCGGACGGGGAGGCAGGGAGACTCATGGGCTGGTGGCAGGTGAACGCCGACACACTGGCCCGCAGCCGCTTCGTGCTCTCCCCGCTCGCGGAGACCTTCGCCTCCCTCCAGCTGCTGCACCGGGGCCAGGCCGCCCACCCCGGTGAACAGGCCTGGCTGCGGGACCATCTGCCCGCCTACCGGGCGCGCCTGGCCACCGACCCCGTGACCGCGCGCCTCGTCCGCGCAGGCCTCGGCCGAGGCTGGATCGCCGACTTCCTCACGCCCACCCCGAAGGACGGCGAGACCTTCGAGGCGGGGGTGGCACGCGTCCGGTCGGTCTCCCCCGCCCAGGCCCGCGCCGACATCACGGTCGCCCTCGAACGCGCCCCGCTCCCGCCCGAGTTGGACCGCGACGACCTTCCGTCCCGGGCGGCCGACCTCTTCTCCTACGTCTGGACCGAGACCGTACGGCCGTACTGGGACCGGCGTCGGCGCATCCTGGAGGCCGATGTGGTCGCCCGGACCGCGCAGGTCAGCCAGGGAGGCTGGGCGGCGGTGCTGGACGCGCTGCGGCCGGGCCGCACCCGCTGGCTCGGCGGGAACCGCCTCCAGGTCAACCTGCACGAGTACCCGCCCCGCGAGATCTCCGGCGCCGAGCTGGTCTTCGTGCCGGTGACGCCCAAGGCGGGCTGGGTGTCCTGGGAGGAACCGGACCGCTACGCGATCATCTACGCCTGCGAGGGCGCCCTCGCCGACCACTCCGCCCGCCCCGCCCCCGCGAGCCTGGCGGCCCTGCTCGGCCCCGCCCGCGCCGGGGTCCTCGCCCTCCTCGCCTCCCCCCTGAGCACCAGCCAGCTCGTCGCCGTCACCGGCCAGGCCCTCGGCTCGGTCGGCCGCCATCTGAAGGTGCTGCTGGACGCGGGCCTGGTGGAGCGGCGAAGGGCGGGGCGCTCGGTGCTGTACTCGCGGACCGCGGCGGGAGAGGTCCTCGTCGAGGCGCAGGCCAACCACCGCTCCGACATGTACCGGAGTTAGCATCCGCTTATGACGCTTTCTGACAGCAACTCCCCTCTCGCCGTGCAGATCGATGCCCTCCAGGGCGGTTCCGCCGACCTCTCGCAGTACGCGGGCAAGGCCGTGCTCATCGTGAACGTGGCCTCCAAGTGCGGGCTGACCCCGCAGTACACGGGCCTGGAGAACCTCCAGAAGCAGTACGCCGACAAGGGCTTCACCGTGCTCGGCGTGCCCTGCAACCAGTTCCTCGGGCAGGAGCCCGGCAGCGCCGAGGAGATCGCCGAGTTCTGCTCGGCGACGTACGGCGTGACCTTCCCGCTGACCGAGAAGGTCGAGGTGAACGGCGAGGGCCGGCACACCCTCTACGACCGTCTGGTCGGGTTCGCCGACGCCGAGGGACACACCGGGGACATCCGCTGGAACTTCGAGAAGTTCCTGATCGGGCGGAACGGCGAGGTCGTCGCCCGTTTCTCGCCGCAGACCGAGCCGGAGTCGGCCGAACTGGTCGCCGCGCTCGAGGCACAGCTCGCCGGTTGACCTTGCCCCTGGGGCAGGGATGAGCCTCCTGGTCACCGGGCGGAAGACCCGTCCGGTGACGGAGGGAGAGTGAGCCGAAGGGGCGAGCCGACCAGCAAAGGGGCTGCAGTGGTGGACCAGGAACTGCTCACCATCGGCGCGTTCGCGGCCCGTGCGCGCCTTTCGGCGAAGGCCCTACGGCTGTACGACCGCCTCGGCCTGCTCGCACCGGCCCACATCGACGAGGCCAGCGGCTACCGCTACTACCGCGCCGACCAGGTGGAACGCGCCCGGCTGGTGGCGTTGCTGCGGCAGCTCGACATGCCGCTGGCCAGGATCGCCGAGGTCGTCGAGGCGGACGGCTCACGGGCCGCCGATGTGCTCGCCGCGTACTGGACGGACGTCGAGACGCGGTTCGCCGGGCAGCGGACGCTCGCCGAGTACCTCCGTGGACGACTGTCGGGGAGGAGCTCCGAGATGTACGGGAAGTTCGTGGTCGAGACGGTGGACGTACCGGCCCGGGTGGTGATCACCGAGACCCGGCACACGCTGGCCGACGAGTTGCCGGCGTGGATCGGCGCGTCGCTGACGCGGCTGGAGGCGGCGGCCCGCGAGTGCGGCGGCGTGACGGCGGCACCGTACGTCGTCTACCACTCCGAGGTCTCGATGGAGAGCGACGGCCCGGCGGAGTCGTGCGTGCCGGTGGCGGACGAGACGGCGGCACGGGCGTGGGCGGAGGCGAAGGGCCGCCCCTGGGAGGCCAGGGTCCGCGTGGAACCGGCCCAGCGGATCGCCTACACCCGCATCACGAAGGCCCAGGTGGCCCATCCCCAGATCCTGGCGGCCTTCGAGGCGGTGGAGCAGTGGATGGCCGGGGAGGGGCTGGAGATGGCGGGCCCCTGCCGGGAGATCTACTTCGCGGACTGGGATGCGGCGGGGCCGGAGGACGAGGTGTGTGACGTCGCCTTCCCGGTGCGGGTGAGCACATCCAGCCCGTCCGGCGCGTGACACACGGTCACTTCAGCTCGTCCGGACACGGAGTGCCTCGCGGCAACGTATAGGGCGCCGCCAGCCGATACGTCCCCGCCCGCGGAGCGATCAGCATCGTCCACTTGTCGCCGTTCGCGTCCTTCTCCGTCTCCATCAGGCAGCCGTTGACGTTGTCGTACGACTTCGGATCGCCGTCGGCGCGGTTCTTGGACGCCTCCGTCTCCTGCGGTGGCTTCAGCTTCTTGCCCTCCGCGTCGACGATGCTCAGCCACGGCGAGTACGGGATGCGGACGAGGATGCGGCCGGGCTTCTTCACCCGCATCGTCATCTCGCCCTGTTCCGCCCGGTCCACGACCGCGTTCGGCTCGGCGAGCGAGGTCGGGTCGGTCACGCGGAACAGCTGCCAGTTGGCGTCGCCCCAGATCTGCTTCAGATACGGCATCCCCCGCTGGACCAGCTCCCGCTCCCGCTCGCCGCCGTCGCCGTCCGGCACGTCCTTCGGCAGGACGACGAAGTGCACGGCCCAGCGCCGCAGCCACTCGTGGTAGTTCGCCGAGTTGAGTGTGTCGTCGTAGAAGAGGGGGTTGCGCTCCATGTCGGCCTGGCGGTTCCAGCCGCGGGCCAGGTTGACGTACGGCGCGAGGGTGGACGCCTCGATGTGGGAGCGGGCCGGGACCACCTCGACGCGGCCCTTCTCGGCGCCGACGTCCTGGAGTTCGTTGACGAGGGGTGCCAGCTCCCGGGCCCAGGACGCGCGCGGGGTCGTACGGACGACGTCGTCGACCGCCTTGAAGCCGATCCAGAAGGTGAACCCGGCGATGGCCACCACGCACAGCCACCACTCGCGCGAGCGCCGGACCTTGAAGGGCAGCGCCGCGACCAGCGTGACGCCGCCGAACAGCATCGCGAGGCGCGTGATGTTGGAGCCGATCTGCGAGCTGACGATCCACACCGCGAGGACGGAGAGGCCGTACACCGCGGAGGTCAGCCGGACCGTCGTCCACTGCCTGGGGACGAGGACGAAGGCGAGGACGGCGTAGAGGAACGGCAGGATCACCGAGGCGATCGTCATCGGCTGGGTGCCCGCGAAGGGGAACAGCCAGGCCGAGATCGCGACGACCGCGGCCGGTGCCAGACCGAGGGCCCAGGCTCCCGGGCGCCGCTTCTGCAGGAACAGCGCGACCGCCACCAGGCCCACGAACAGCCCGGCCACCGGCGACGACATGGTGGCGAGGGCGGCGAGCGGCGCCGCGCACAGCGCCTTCGCCCACCGCTTGTACCGCCATTTGTGGGGCCAGCAGAACACCACGGCGACCGCGCCCAGCGCGAACACCGTGCCGAGCCCGAAGGTCACCCGTCCCGAGGCCGCGTTGCAGAGGAAGGCGAAGACGCCCGCCAGCGAGGCCCACAGGGGGTTCTTCACGGACCGGCTGCGGATGAGGACCATCGTGAGCAGCCCGGCGGAAACGGTCCCGGCGATCATCATCGTCGTACGGACACCGAGCACGGACATCAGGTACGGCGACACCATGCTGTACGACACCGGGTGCATGCCGCCGTACCAGGCGAGGTTGTACGCCGAGTCGGGGTGCCGGCCGACGAACTCGGCCCATGCGTCCTGTGCCGCGAGGTCGCCGCCGCTGTTCGCGAACGTGAAGAACCAGACGAGGTGCAGTGCGCCGGCGAGCACGGTGATGGAGAGCACCGGGTGGCGCAGGAGCCGCTCACGCAGCGCGAGGAAGGCGCGCGTCACTCGGGACTCGCGGTCGTCCTCCGGGCGGGCACCCGTGGCCTCGTACTCGCGCCGCTGCTCGATCTCGCGCGGTGCGGGCACGCGTATTCGCGGGCCGGTTCCCGGGCCCGGATCGGCGTCGTCGGCGCGTGTCGGCTCCGCTGTGGCCACCTGAAGGCACTCCCCGTGGGTGTCCTGTCTTCTGTTCTAGGACGCGTCCCGTCGGCCGTCCGTTGCCGGCCACGTCCCGGTGGGTCTTCCCGGCCGCGCCCCGCGAGCGGCGGCCTGCCCTGTTTCGTGACGCTAGCACGCACCCCGCCGGTGAGCGCCCTGGTGGGGCCCATCGGCGGGGTGCGGTGACGCGCTCGCGGCGGTTCAGCCGAGGCGCTTGAGCTTGGCCGTGAAGCCGGGCTCGGTGAGGTCCTTCTGCAGGGCCACGGGGACCTGCACGGCGCCGCTCGTGCCGTCGCCGACCGTGAGCGTGCCGACCTTGGTGCCGGCCTTGGCGGTGTGCGGGACGTCGTCCGCGTCGAAGGAGAGCTTCACCTTGAAGCCGTTCCAGCCGACGGCGGTGACGTCCTTGGTGACGACCACGGGGGTGTGACCGCCGAGCCCGTCGTCCACGTATCCGACGACCGTGCCCTTCTCGACGATCTTCGTCGACTTCAGGGCGTCCTGGGCGGCGAGCATCGCCGTCCTGCTGACGTTGTTGACGGTGTCGATGATCGGCGCGGTGTGCTGGCCGAGGATCGCGCCGACCACGGTGACCGTCTCGCCGCCGACCTCCTTGGTGGCGGCGAAGAGGAGGTTGCCGCCGGCCTTGGTGGTGGTGCCGGTCTTGATGCCGATGGCGCCGTTGTAGGGCACGAGACGGTTGTAGTTGTCCCAGCTCTTGCCCGACGGGTCCTTCCACTTGGGCAGCCTGGTGATGTCCATCAGGGCCTGGATCTTCACCAGCTTGTTGCCGAGCTTCACCTGGTCCTCGGCGGTGGAGACGGTGGTCTCCTTCAGGCCGGAGGCGTCGGTGTAGGTGGTGTTGCCCATGCCGAGCTGCTGGGCGGTGTCGTTCATCTTCTTGATGAACGCCGCCTCGGAGCCCGCGTCCCAGCGGGCGAGCAGGCGCGCGATGTTGTTCGCGGACGGGATCATGATGGCCGAGAGCGCCTGCTGCTCGGTGAGGACGTCGCCCTCCTTGACGGTGGTGAGGGTGGACTCGCCGTCCTTGTAGTAGCCGGCCTCCTTCTCCGCCAGCGCGTCGACCGTGATCTTCGCGCCCTCCTCGCCCGACTTCAGCGGGTGGTCCTTGAGGACGATGTAGGCGGTCATGGCCTTGGCGACGGAACCGATGGCGACCGGGGTCTCCTTGCCGAAGGTGCCCATCGTGCCGATGCCGTTGATGTCCAGGCGGCCCTGGCCCTCGGACGGCCACGGGAGGTCGACCTTGCTGCCGTCGAAGGTGTACGAGTCGGAGGCGGTGAGGGCGAGGGTGGGGGTGGGCAGGGGGCGCACGGCCTGCGCGATCGCAAACACCACCACGAGCAGGATGACCAGCGGGGTCCAGATCTTGACCCGCCGGATGATCGTGCGGACCGGTGTCTGGGGCGGCGGCGGGGTGTTCGTCAGCTCCGCCAGCAGGTCGAGCGGCGGCTTGGGCGGGAGGGGCTGCTGGGTGGTGCGCTCGGGGCCGACCTGGGGGACGGAGGCGGTGGCGTCCGCGGGGGCGGGCTTGGGCCGCTTCGTCGCCGGGTCGTCGAGGGGCTTGAGAGCTACGAACTTGCTGGTGCGCTCGGGGTCCGACTTGGGGTCGGGGAGCTTGAGCATGGTCGTGGGCTGATCGAGCTGCGGCCGCTTGAGCATGGTGGTGGGTTGATCGACGGTCTTCCCACCCGCCCCACCCGTACCACTCCCGTCGTCGGCCGCGGGGGACCCTTGCGGAGCGGACTCGCCGTCGGCGGCCGCGGATTCGGGGGAGCCGGGGTCCGGCTTCGAGGTGGTCGAGTCCGACTCGGGCGTGGTGGAGTCCACGTCGGCGTCGGCTCCGGCCTTGGCGGAGGGCTCCGCGTCGGCGGGCCGCTCCGTGCTGCGGCGAGCGTCGGCGGACGGCCGGGCGTCGGCGGGCGCGTCGCCATCGGCATCCGCCCGCGCGGACGTCTTGGCGTCCACGTCGGCTTCACCGCCGGCTGCCGCCTTGACGGACGGCGCGTCGGCGGACGGCCGGGCGTCGGCGGGCGCGTCGCCATCGGCATCCGCCCGCGCGGACGTCTTGGTGTCCACGTCGGCTTCACCGCCGGCTACCGCCTTGACGGACGGCGCGTCAGCGGACGGCTCCGTGCTGCGGCGAGCGTCGGCGGACGGCCGGGCGTCGGCGGGCGCGTCGCCATCGGCATCCGCCTGCGCGGACGTCTTGGCGTCCACGTCGGCTTCACCGCCGGCTGCCGCCTTGACGGACGGCGCGTCGGCGGACGGCTCCGTGCTGCGGCGCGCGTCGGCGGACGGCCTGGCGGACGGCCGGGCGTCGGCGGGCGCGTCGCCATCGGCATCCGCCTGCGCGGACGTCTTGGTGTCCACGTCGGCTTCACCGCCGGCTGCCGCCTTGACGGACGGCGCGTCGGCGAGCGAGTCCTCGGCGTCCGTGGGCCCGGCGTCCGCCTTGGTGGCAGGCTTCTCGTCCGCCTCGGGCTCGGTGGAGGTGCCTTCGGCCTCGGCGTCGGTCGCGTCGTCCGGCTCCGGCTCGGCGGAAGTGCCGTCGGCCGCGGTCTGCTTCGCCGCGTCCTTCACGGCGCCCTCGTCCTCCGCAGCGCCCTTCTCGTCCCCGGCGTCTCCCGCTTCCACGGCCTCCACGCCGTCCTCGGCACCGTCGGAGTCCCCCGAGCGAACCCAGGCCGCCACTGCCGCACGCAGCCGCGCGTCACCGGACGCGTCGCCCTGGCCACCGTCGGCCATGGCCTCGCTGTCGGTCCCGGCCTCGCTGTCGGTCCCGGCCTCCCCGTCGGTCACCGCGTCAGAGGAAACGTCACCGTTGCTGGAGACCGCGTCCTCCCCCGAAGCGGCCTCGGCCCTCTCACTCGAACCCTCAGCGCCGCTCTCAGCACCCTGAGCGGCACCCTCAGCGCCCTCAGCGGTGTCCTCAGCGGCCTCCGGCTCCCCGGCAGCGGCCCGGGAGGCAGCGCCCCCCTCAGGGACCTCCTCGGCCCCGGAGCCGTCGGCATCGTCGCCCTTCGAGGCGTCGCCGGCCCCCGCGCCCTCGGCGTCCTCGCCCGAGGACTCATCCCCAGCCAAGGCCTCCGCGTCGTCCTCAACCGCCGCGGCGACCTCGGCGTCGGCCTCGGAGCCCTTCACAGCGCCCTCAGTCATCTCCGGAGCCTCGGTGTCGGTCTTGGCGGGCTCGGAGGGCGTCTTCGCGTCCGCAGGGCCCTTGTCGGCGCTCTGGCCCCGCTCTCGGGCCTCCCCGGCGCCCTCCCCATCGGTCTTCAGATCCCGTACCGAGAACACCCGGGTCGCCGTGTCCACGCCGCCGCGCACCCCCGGCGAACCGGAAGACGCCTCCGAGGCCACCCCGAGGCGCGGATCACGCGCCGCTCGTTCCTCGGTCCTGGCCTCGGGAACCGGACCCGCGCTCCCCGACGTCGGTTCTGCCGACGACTCGCGCTGCTTCGACCTGTCGGGGGACTCGCCCGCCACCGATGCCTCCTCCATGTGCCAACCGAACCGTGAATCGCCGCCCGGGACACCGCCACTCGCGCTGTCCGAACCATGTACCAGTGTCCTGTGTGCGGGCTTAACCCCTGCGGTAGACGAGAACGACATACCTACCGGTTCCCTCACAAAGAGGTCACGCACCCTCGACAGACCAATGTGAGAGGGGTCACCCTGTCTTTCATCCACGCGGGGAGGCATGGATGGGCAGGAGCCGCAGAACACTTCCGGAGGAGCTTCTGCTGCTGGCACTGGACCCGGCCACGGGTACCACTGCACAGCCGCAGTCGCTCGACCTCGGTCTGGCCGGAGCGCAGCTAGTGGAGCTGGCGCTGGCCGGACGGATAGCCCCAGACGGGGATCGTATCGCCGTGGTAGCCCCACGGCCGACTGGAGATCCAACTTTGGACTGCGCGTTGGAGTTGCTGCGAAGGCGTGGCGCTCCCGTGCGTGCAGTGAACTGGATTGGCGGACCCCGTCTCGGGCTGCGCCAGACCTACCTCTCGCATCTGGAGCGGTGCGGCATGGTGCATGCCGTGGCGGGTCAGATGTGCGGAGTGCTGCCGACGACCCGTTACCAGGCGACGGACAACGCCATCAGCCGGGAGATCAGGGCCCGGCTGGACTCGGCGATCCGTACCGGCGTACCGCCGGACCCACGGACCGCGGCGCTCGCCGCCCTGGCCCACGCGGTCGGCCTCGGCAAGCACCTGTACCCGGGCAACGAGGGGCGTTCCTCTCGGTCCCGGCTCAGGGATCTGATCAGGCACGACCCCATGGGCGGTCTCGTCGCGCACGCCGTGATGGACGTCCAGAACGGCGTGGGAGCACAGCCACGCCGCAACCCGGCCCCGGCCGGCCGCCAGGCCACCGCCGGACCCGCCAGGTCCGCACCGGAACCCGCTCGTGGCGTTCCGATGCAGCCGCGCCGAGGATCCATGGCGCGTGTCGTGGCCCACTGAGCCGCAGTCCCACGACGAACGAGCAGGACAGCAGGACGAACAGCAGTCCCGAGACCCGGTTCGGGAGCCGCTGGTCCGCGCGGGGCGGTTGAGACCTCCTTGGTCTCCGACCGCCCCGCGCGGCCGCTTTTCCACCCCGTTCACCGGTCCGCCGCGCGGCCCGATTCCTCCCGGGCCCGCCGAACTGGCGCGTATCCAGCGCATATCCGCCGTTTCCCAGCGGTAGGAAGCACCTTGGTGGCAGTCTGCTCAACAGCAGATACGCAAAGTGGTAAACAGAGGTCCGCAGCCGGAGGTGCACGTTCCCGTGGCGTCCAATGTCAATCCGACCGTCAGGCGACGCCGACTGGGCCAGGAGCTGCGTCGGCTCCGTGAGCTCAAGGGCATGACGGCCGAGGAAGTGGCGGAACGGCTGCTGGTCTCGCAGTCGAAGATCAGCCGACTGGAGAACGGCCGCCGCAGCATCAGCCAGCGCGATGTGCGCGATCTCTGCGGGGTGTACGAGGTCGAGGACCACCGGATAGTCGATTCGCTGATGCAGATGGCCAAGGACAGCCGCCAGCAAGGGTGGTGGCACTCCTTCGGGGACATTCCCTACAGCGTGTACATCGGTCTGGAGACCGATGCCGCGAGTCTGCGGGTCTACGATCCCCAGGTCGTCCCGGGCCTGTTGCAGACCCGGCAGTACGCGGAGGCCCTCATCACGGGCGCTCTTCCCGAGACCGCGGCGGCCGATGTGGAGAAGCGCGTCCAGGTGCGCCTGCGCCGGCAGGAACGAATCACCGCCCCGGAGAACCCGCTCCGGCTGTGGACGGTGATGGACGAGGCGGCCCTGCGCCGGCTGGTGGGCAACAAGTCGCTGATGCGGGACCAGTTGGAGCATCTCGTCGAGCAGTCCCAGCTGCCCCATGTGACGGTCCAGGTGATCCCGTTCGACATGGGGGCGCATCCCGGCCTCAACGGCCAGTACGCGATCCTGGAGTTCCCGGACGCCGCCGACTCCAGCGTCGTCTACATCGAGGGTGTGACCAGCGATCTGTACCTGGAGAAGCCCAACGACGTACAGAAGTACAGCGTGATGTACGAGCACCTGCGGGCCCAGGCCCTGAACCCGGACCAGTCACGGCAGTTCATCGCGGACGCCGCGAAGGAGTACGCACTCTGAGACGCCCACTCCGGGAAGGCGCCGGGCACCGTACACCTTCCCGGGGCCGGAGTGGAAGACCCACCTGGAATATGCCATCCGGTCGAGTGAATAGTCTCTTCGTACGCCGGGGTTGGCGAGTAGCGTCGATCACGCCACCACACACCAAGGTTGGCGCAAACCGCGCCATGAGTTCGGAGACGGACTTGTCGCGCGGTGACAGCAACTCGGCATCTGGCAATACGGAGCAGAAAATGGCAATTCGTCAGGGCACCGCGGACACGTGGGTCAAGTCTTCCTACTCCACGGGCAACGGCGCGTGCGTCGAGATCAAGTCCCCCGTCGTCGCGGCGATGGCCGTCCGGGACTCCAAGGTCACCGAGGGCCCCACACTGGCCTTCCCGGCCGAGGCGTGGAACGACTTCGTCACTTCGATCAAGGCCTAGCGGTACGACTTCCAAGGCGGCCGAGCAGTACAACTTCACATGCGCCAACTTCATACGCATCACAGGAAGAGCCCTCTCGACCAGCTTCGCCGTCCTTGCCGAGAGGGCTCGGCCATGTCCGAAAGCGGCCCACGCTCTACCGCAGCCGGTCCACGTACTTGTCCGTCCCCGGCACCGTGGGAACGAACGGCGCCACCAGCTCCACCCTCCCCAGCCCCGCCTCGGCCACCGGCCCGTCCAGCCCCGTGAAGTACGCCTCCCAGCAATCCCGCGGATCGGCCTCCAGGAACCACAGCAGGGTCAGCCGGGTGTCCACGCCCTCCACCTGCTTCACATACGTCATACGGTCACCCGGCAGCGGCGTCGGCCGGAACACGGTCACCATCGCCGCCGGGGACCCCGCCAGCCGCTTGGGCAGCCGACGGGAGCGCAGCCACTCCAGCAACTCGGCCCGCTGCTCGGCCGATTCGGCGTCGATCACCTCCACCACCAGCCCCGCGTAGGGGTGGTCGAGGGCGTGGAAGTCGCGCGGTCCCGCCGCCCCGTCCCGGTAGACCGTCACCTCGTGGTCCTGGAACGCCGTGAAGACGTGCGTACGGTCCTGGTAGACCCGGGCATCCCGGTTCAGCCGCTTGTTGATCGCCACGGTCCACCTCATGTGGTCGTCGTAGCGGCCCTCGGTGACCCAGTACGTCGAGAGGTAGCAGCCGGCGGTGACCGGCTGGGCGACCGCCGACTTCTCGGGGTAGCGCAGGAGTTGGAGGTCCCGGGTGGCGACCCAGCGGCGCCCGGCGTACATCCAGGGCATGGCCATCGCGCCGGCGTAGTAGTGGTCGTCCTCGTACCAGCGGTTGTACGCGTACTCGTGCCCCGGATGCGGCTCCACCATGGTGATCAGCGCATGGCCCGGGCGGACCCCGTACGGCCCCACGGCGGCCAGCTCGGCGTACACGTCACTGCGGGTTTCCTCGCTCACGTCGCTCCCCTTCCGTCCTCCGCCGGTCGCCCATACTCTGACGCCCCGTCAGATAAATCGCCATACCCCCGGAGGCTCCGATGTCACTGCTCACGGGCAAGACCGTCGTCGTGTCGGGAGTCGGCGCCGGGCTCGGTCACCAGGTCGCCGCGGCGGTCGTACGCGACGGCGGGAACGCGGTGCTCGGGGCGCGCACGGAGGCCAACCTCGCGAAGAGCGCGGCCGAGATCGATCCGGACGGGGCGCACACGGCGTACCGGTCGACGGACATCACCGACGAGCAACAGTGCGTCGCGCTCGCCGAGTTGGCGGTGGAGCGGTTCCGGCGCATCGACGCGGTGGTCCAAGTGGCCGCCTGGGACAGCTACTTCGGCGGGCTGGAGGAGGCGGACTTCGCCACCTGGCAGTCGGTGATCGACGTGAACCTGCTGGGCTCGCTGCGGATGACCCGGGCCTGTCTGCCGGCGCTGAAGGTGGCCGGCGGGTCGGTGGTGTTCATCGGTACGCAGTCCGCCGTGGCCGCCCCGACGCAGGTCTCGCAGGCGGCGTACGCGGCCTCGAAGGGCGCGCTGACGAGCGCGATGTACTCACTGGCGCGGGAGCTCGGCCCGCACCGGATCCGGGTGAACACCGTGCTGCCGGGCTGGATGTGGGGGCCGCCGGTGCAGGCGTTCGTGCAGTTCACGGCGCAGACCGAGAAAGCGCCGGAAGGCGACGTACTGAAGCGGCTGACCTCGCGCATGGCGCTGCCCGATCTCGCCACGGACGGCGATGTGGCGGACGCGGCCGTGTTCCTGGCGTCGGATCGGGCGCGGGCGATCACCGGACAGTCCTTGCTGGTCAACGCTGGGGAGCTGATGCGATGAGTTCACATAGCTGAACGAGAACCATCATCACGAATATTTTTACCTCCCCTTGACCTTACGCTCACTTGTCGTGTTCACGTGACACCGCACACGATGAGCGCCGGGTCGACCCCTGGGAGGCGTACATGAACGGTCTCGACTGGGCCGTGCTCATCGGCTACTTCGGCGTGATGGTGGCGATCGGCGTCTGGTCGCACAAACGGGTGGACGACGTCAGCGACTTCTTCACGGCCGGCGGCAAGATGCCGTGGTGGCTGTCCGGCATCTCGCACCACATGTCCGGCTACAGCGCGGTGATGTTCACGGGCTACGCGGGCATCGCCTACACCTACGGCGTGACGTCCTTCGTGACCTGGTCCTTCCCGATCGCGCTGGGCATCGCCATCGGCTCGAAGCTGTTCGCGCCGCGCATCAACCGGCTGCGCTCACGGCTGCGTGTGGCCTCCCCCCTGGAGTACCTGAAGAACCGCTACGACCTGAAGACCCAGCAGGCCCTCGTCTGGTCCGGCATGCTGCTGAAGATCGTGGACGTGGGCGCCAAGTGGGCGGCGATCGCGACCCTGTTGTCGGTGTTCACCGGGCTGACCCTCAACCAGGGCATCCTCATCACCGGCGCGATCACCGCGGTCTACTGCACGATCGGCGGCCTGTGGGCGGACGCGCTGACCGAACTCGGCCAGTTCGTCATCCAGTTGCTGGCCGGCGTCACGATGTTCGTCGCCGTCGTCCTGAAGCTCAACGACAAGGGCATCGGCTTCTTCGGCGCCTGGGACGAGCCGGCCCTGCACGGCCACGGCAAGCCCCTGGTCGGCCCGTACGGCACCGTCTTCCTGCTGGCCTTCCTCTTCATCAAGCTCTTCGAGTACAACGGCGGCATGCTCAACCAGGCCCAGCGCTACATGGCGACGGGCAGCCCGCGGGAGGCCGAGCGCTCGGCCCGCCTCTCCGCGGCCCTGTGGCTCGTCTGGCCCGTGGTCCTGTTCTTCCCCATGTGGATGTCGCCACTGCTGGTCCACGCCCAGAAGCCGGACGGCTCCGACTCCTACGGCCTGATGACCGAACAGCTCATCCCGCACGGCCTGTTGGGCCTGGTCATCGTCGGCTTCTTCTCGCACACCATGGCCATGTGCTCCTCCGACGCCAACGCGATCGCGGCCGTCTTCACCCGGGACGTGGCACCCGTGGTCTCACAGCGGGCCCGGGAGTGGAACCAGCGGTCCGGGCTGATCGCCGCCCGCGTCACCACCGTGCTCTTCCTCGCCCTGTCGATGTCGGTGGCGACACAGGTCAACTCGCCGACCTTCAAGGACATCATCACGGTGGTCATCAAGTGGGTCGCGGGTCTGATGGGCCCGATCGCGATCCCGATGATGCTGGGCCTGCTCCGCCCGTTCCGCCGCTCCGGCCCGACCGCCGCCCTCACCAGCTGGTCGATGGGTCTGCTGGCCTTCTGGCTGATCAACTACCCCATCAACTGGAACGTCAAGGGCGGAGTCCCCCTGGAGTACCAGGTCTCGGTCCCCCTGGCCGTCTCTCTCGTCCTGTACATCCTCATCGGCTACCTCAAGCCCGAGGACACCCCGGCCCGCCTCGCCATCATCGACCGCGTCAACACGGACGACGACGGCACGGCGGCGGCCGCCATCCCGACCCCGGTGGGCCCGGCGGACCGTACGCCGGTGAAGGACTGACGGCCCACGGCACTTCCCCGCATGGGAGGACCCGGTCACCCCGGGTCCTCCCGTGCCGTGCGCGCGAAAAGGCGATGCCCGCGGACCACACGCTCGGCAGACTGACCCGCATGACCACCACTCCGGATCCGCACGATCCCAAGGCCGACCTCCGCTTCTACCTCCAGGAGGCGCGCAACGCGCTCCTGTGGAAGCTGGAGGGCCTGTCCGAGTACGACATCCGTCGCCCGCTGACTCCGACCGGCACCAACCTCCTGGGCCTGGTCAAGCACGTCACCGGCGCCGAACTCGGCTACCTGGGCGACACGTTCGGCCGTCCCTTCGGCGAGGTGCGCCCCTGGATGGCGGCCGACGCCGAGGTGAACTCCGACATGTGGGCCACCGCCGACGAGTCACGGGAGCGGATCGTCGCCGACTACCGGCAGGTGTGGGCGCACTCGGAGGCGACGGTCGAGGCACTGTCCCTGGACACGGTCGGCAGGGTCCCGTGGTGGCCGGACGGCAGGGACGAGATCACCCTCCTGCACGCCCTGGTCCGGGTGATCGCCGACACCCAGCGGCACGCGGGGCACGCGGACATCCTGCGGGAGCAGCTGGACGGCTCGGCGGGCATGCAGAAGCACAACACGAGCCTGCCGGAGGGCGGCGAGGAGTGGTGGAAGGAGTACCGGGAGCGACTGGAGGGCGCGGCGCGGGAGGCGCAGGCACGCGGGGATCAGGCACGCGGGGATCAGCCGTAGCCGTACGTACGTCGATGGAGGTCAGGCCCGCGGATAGCGGGTGAGCCATCCCGGCGAGGACCCGGCCGGCCCGTGCAGCGCGGGCCCCTGGGTCATCTCCATGGCGAAGTCGTCGGCGAGTTCCAGGATGGTGGGCCTGCCTTCGAGCTCGGCCAGCCAGGCGGGCGGCAGAGCGGTCTCCCCGTGCAGCGCCCCGAGCAGCCCTCCGGTCAGCGCGCCGGTGGCCCCCGACGGGCCGTCCTGGTTCACGGCGAGACACAGCCCGTGCCGTACGTCCTCCCCCACCAGCGCGCAGTACACGGCGGCGGCCAGCGCCCCCTCCGCCGTACCGTCCCCGGCGAGCTCGGCGACCCGGGTGGGCGTGGGCATGCCCTGCCGCACGGCCCCCAGGGCGTGCTGCAGCGCGCCCGAGACCGACTCATGGCCGGGCCTCGCCGCGAGCAGCGCGAGCGCCTGCTGAACGGCCGCGTCGAGGGTCTCCCCGCGCGCCAGCCCGTGCACGATGACGGCGTACGCCCCGGCCGACAGATAGGCCATGGGATGCCCGTGCGTCTGCGCGGCACACTCCACGGCGAGCTGCACGACAAGCTGCGGCTCCCACCCCACGAGCAGCCCGAACGGCGCCGACCGGGCGACGGCCTCCGGCCCGACCTCCGCCGGGTTCTTGGGCGCGTCCAGGGTCCCCATGTTCTCGTCCCCGAACCCGATGAGCAGCGGCCGGCTGGGCTCCCGCCTGGCGTAGAGCCACTCCTCCCGCGCCAGCCACCCGTCATCCTTACGCCGCTCGTCCGGCCCCCAGTCCCGCTGCGTGGCCGCCCACCGCAGATAGGCCCGATGCAGATCGGTGGGCGGATGCCAGGCGCCGGTGTCCCGGCGCACCTGCGCGCGTATCAAGCCGTCGACGGAGAAGAGACTGAGCTGGGTGAGATGGGTGACGGCACCGCGGCGGCCGTAGGCGAAGGCGAGATCGGCGATCCCCTCGGCCCCGTACTGCTCCCGTATCCCCTCCACGTCGAGCCCATCGACCGGCGCCCCCAACGCGTCCCCGACAGCGGACCCGAGCAACGTCCCCCGCACCCGGCTCCGAAAATCCTGCTGCTCCACCCGGCCCCAGACGGCCCCGGCTGTCACACCCACCAAGACCTCCGCGATGGCAACACCCGACACGACAGTTCGTCACTGTAATCGAACGGGGACGGTCGGTTTAGGGGGTGATGTGGTATGCGGGGTGTGCCCTTAGTGCCCCTGAGTGGTGAGTTATCACCCGTACCAGGTGACATTGCAGACATAAAGACATTCATGGCGTGGTACAGCCAGAAAGCTGATGAAACCACGCCCGCCGAGGATGTCGAACTCCCGCAGCCCGCCCTCCCGGTCGAAGGGGCGGCCGACCTTCACGGAGTCATGGCCGAGCGCGGCCAGCTCCGCGGCCAGTCGCTCCACCTCCGCCACCACCCCGACGGGAAGCCCGCCCGTGACGTACTCAGCGCTGGGGTTGTAGTCCCAAGCCCAGTCCGTCACAGCCCCGCCTCGGCTTCGGCGGCTTCCCTGATGACGCGGATCTCCTCGATGGCCTCCGCCGGGTCCTGATCACCCGCGTCCACGACACGCTCCAGCTCGCGGAGCCGCGCGGCACGCTCCGGGTGTCGTTCGATCGCCACGAAGACAGCCCAGGAATGTACGAAGGCCCGCAGGGGGGCGAGGCTCTGCGTCTGTTGAGCGTTGGTCGTCGCCTCGAAGAGGTGCTGCGTGAGGGCCGGGACCCGACTCGGAGCGATCCGCATGACGGCCGCCCGCAGCGCGTCCGGGGTCAGCTCGGGCATGGGAATCAGCGGTCCGTACGGGCCGTCGGTCTGGGCACTCACGGTGACCTCCGGTGCGGGTGGCTCGGTCCTCGTACGGTACCTGCGGAGAGGGCGGAGCGGCGCCCGGGCGGCGCTTGTCACGGCGATCGTCTCCCGCCCTATGCCGCCACGGCGGACGTACGACAGCCCCGGCATCTGCCCGGCCGGGTGGACCGGAAGGCCCGGTCGCATCCGTCGCAGTTCTGGAGCGGGTCCGCTCGGACAGGCGTGGGGGAACCCGCCGGTGCCGGGACGGGCGGCGGCAGGAGGTCGGTGAGGCGTCGGGCGAGCAGGGCCGCCGGGTGCCGGATCGGTTCGTGGGGCAGGCCGGATGTCAGGGCGCGCTGTACGACCGCGGTGGGCACGCCCCGGTCCAGCCAGGTGGTGACGTCCGGCGCGAGACGGCGTACGTCCCGTTCACTGAGCAGCAGGCGGGGGTCATGCGTGCGCAGACCGGCCAGCAGGTCGGCGGCGGCCGGGTCGACCCGGTGGTTCGGGCCCGGTCGCGGTCGGGGGCGCGCGGGCTCAGGTGCGGTCGAGGTGGCTGCCGCCGAAGTGATCGCGAGGCGCGACTTGTTGTACGAGAGCGTGCGGGTCACGAAGGTCCCCGATTGAAGACGCTCCTTGTTGCGCGCGAGGTAGCCGTACCGCTCCAACTCCCTCAGTGCGGCGGCTATCCGGATCTCGCCCTCGGGGAACTTGGCGGTGAGCGCCTTGATTCCGACCGGGGTACCGGCGGGCAGCGACTGGATGTGGACCGCGAGTCCGATCGCCGTCAGGGACAGCTCGGGGTGCTGGACGAGGTCGTTTCCGACCACGACGAAGTTGTCGGTGAGGGGCACGTTGACGTGCTCGACGCCACCGGTGAAACGTCCGGACTCGGCGCGCGCGGACGCGCTAGGCTGCTGGTCAGTCATCGGGAAGGTCTCTTCTTCCTTGGTGATCAGGCCCTCGCACTGGGATTGCCGTCCCGGCGGGGGCCGAGTCATGTTTGCGGTTGTTGCGGCTGAGGCTGCACCACGAACACCTCGCCGCGCCAGCCGAGTTGGTGATGTTCACCCTCGCGGGTGATCGACGGGGGCGGTGGGGGTGGGTTGGTTCTTTCCCTCGTTCTTTGGTCTTTGGCGTCGGGCCGGACCGGGTCATGGATCCGCACGATCCGGTGACAGCTCCGCCCATACGGTCTTGCAGCCGGCGGGCGCCGCGTCGTCGCCCCAACGGTCCGCGTACGCCGCCACGATCCGCAGCCCGCGCCCCGACTCCCCGTCACCGTCCACCGGGTCCTGGAGCTGCGGGATCCGGTCGCCCCGGGCGTCGGTGACCTCGATACGGAGGGTGTGGTCGGGCCGGAGCTCCAGGCGCACACGGAAGTCCCGTCCAGGGACACGACCGGGACGGCGCGCGCCTCACGTTCGCGGATGCCGTAGGGACCGAGTTCGTGAGCAGTTACTCGGCCGGCTGAGACCAGGGCATGTCACGAGCCGCCATGAGCAGGGCGAGTACCGGAGTGAGGGCCGCCCCGTCGATGTCGGGAAGTCTCGTCAGGGCCTCGACCAACTCGATCAACTTGCCGATCAGTTGACGGACCGCAGCCTCCATCCGGGCGACCTCCGTCTCGTTCATGGGTAGGGACCCGAGCAGCTCCAGGAAGCGTCCGGTGTCTTCCAGGGCCTCCACCACAAACCCCTGCCTGAACAGAAGTGCGCCGCGGTACCCGTAGGCCATCGTGTAGTCGGGGCTCGCCTCGATCGCACGGTCCAGCTCGGTACGGGCCTCCTCGAAGCGCTCCACGGCGTCCAGGGCTCTGCCGCGCATGGCAAGCACCCATGGGTCGTCGGGCCGCTGTCGCTTTGCCCGGTCCAGGTCGGCCAACGCCGATTCTCCGTCGCCGAGTGCGAGATGCACGTCTGACCGTTTGCACAGGGCCCAGCCGTATTCGGGGTCGGCCTCAAGCGCATGGTCCAGGTCGGCGAGCGCTTCGGCACGCCGACCCATCGCGGCTCGGCAGGCGCCACGGCTGGCGTAGGCCGAGGTGTACTCGGCATCGAGCTCGATCGCTCGGTCGTAGTCGGCGATCGCCTCCTCGAAGCGGCGTACGCCGGTCAGCGCGTCACCCCGTTCGCAGTAGAGCCACGGACTGTCCGGACTCAGATCGACCGCACGGTCCAGGTCCTCCAGTTGCCGCGTGTGGTCACGGCGGGAGCGCCAGACCCTCGCCCTGCGGACCAAGGCCCAGACGTACTCCGGATCCAGTTCCAACGCCCGGTCCAGATCCGCTGTAGCCGCCTCGAGTTCGCCGAGGCCGTGCTTGGCGGCACCCCGGGAGGCCCACGCAAAGGCTCGTTCCTGACGTAGCCCGATCGCCTGGTCCAGATCCCGTACCGCCGCCGCGCAATCCCCCGTCAGCCGCTGGTACTCGCCACGCAGCATCAGGGTCGTCGCCTTGCCGGGCGCGAGTTCGTCGGCGCGGGACAGGTCCACGATGGCGCCGGCGTAGTCCCCTCCCTGAGCTCGTGCGTACCCTCTGCCGTGGTAGGCGGCCGCCAACTCGGGATCGAGAGCGAGAGCGTGGTCGAACTCGGTCAGTGCCTCGGCGTGCCGTCCGGCACCTCCGAGTTCCACCCCTCGTGTCTGGCGGACCACGGCCCGCCCCCGTGCGTCGAAGCACCCGCGTGCCAGCAACAACCCAAGGGCTTCAAGCACTCCACCGTGCTCGAACGACTCCAGCAGGTCGTGTCCCCAAACACCGATCGTCTCCGCATCGGCGTCCTCTCCGGCCTGCACCAGGGCCTGCGCCCACTGGCGGGCCACCTCTTCGCCCTCGCCACAGGCGTCCACGACGTCCCGCAGCACCACCGGCAGGGAAACTCTCGGCCTCGCGCACAGGAGGTGATACGACTCGGCGAGCCGCGTTCTGCGCCATCCCTCGTCCTCCCACAACTGATCGGAGGACAGATCCGTTTCGACCTCGACCCTCCACTGCTCGAACACCCGCGCAAGGCGCCCGTGACGCTCGACCCATCCCCTCGGCGAACGCAGACGCTGCAACCGCAACATCGGTCCCCGAACCACGCCGTGGTACTGCGCCTTCTCGCCGCGCTCGCTGACGAACGGCATGCCCCTCAGCCAGGCGAGGAGTTCGTCGGCGTCCTCGTCCGAACAGTCCACGGCCGCTCTGAACACGTCCGCATCCAGCCAGCGGGGCAACGCACAGGCCAAGGCGACGCTCTGCCGTACCGGGTCCTGCTCCCACTTCAGGAATCGCTCCACCGCCGTCGCGCTCGGGTCCCCCACATCATGGAGATCGGCAGGCCGCGCTTCCGCCAAAGTCGAGACGAGAACCGGGAGTCCGCCGGTGAGGCGGAGGATCTCCTCGACGACCGGCCCGGCCACGACGTGCCTGCTCGCCAGCAGCCCCCGTGCCTCTTCCTCCGTGAACGGCCCGAGCGGCACATCTGTCATGAAGTCCGCGAAAGGCCCCCAGCGGACGGTGTCGAAGGGACTCTGGCCGGCGGTGACCACGACGACGTGGGCGGGAAGGTTGCCGTACCGATCGCTCGTCATCACGTCGCACAGCCAGCCGTCGAGAAACGGGCCGGTCCGCTCGTAGGTGTCGAAGAACAGGACGATCCAGGGCACGGTGGAGGCGGCATCGGACAGTTCCGTCAGCAGCACGGGTGTCAGTACCCGCTCCGGCGACAACACCAGCTGGACGTCTTCCTGGTTACGGAGGCGTGCGCTGAGACCGGCCCTGAATCTGTCGGCTCCTCTGGCGAGTTGATCAGGGTCCAACGCTCCGGCGAAGGGACCCACCCCCGGCACAAGGCCCAGCCCGACCAGACCGGCGCGCGCCACCGCCAGGCCGCTCGCCGACGGCCCCGCCAGTTCCGGGTCGGCCACAGCGGCCGTCTCGGCCTCGTGCCGCCGCTCCCGGTGAGCGGTGAGCAGCCGCTCCAGTTCCTTGAGCCTCCTGCCCTGTCCGGCGAATTCACGGCCGATCGCCGCCATCGCCTCCACCACGCTGCCGACGCTCTCGTCCACGTAGGCGGTCAGCGCCCTCTTCTCGCGGGCCAACTGCTCCAGCTCCCTCAGCAAGAAGGTCTTTCCGACCCCTGCCTGGCCGTGCACATGGAAGAGGAAGCGGTGCCGCTCGTCCTCCGGGGGTACGTCGAAGTTCTCCCGGAAGGCGGCCCGTTCGGCGCCCCGGCCGACGAAACCCGCCCGTCTGCGGCGCGCGATCAGCTCATGCATCGAAGGGCGCCTCGTCATCATCCACACCCTCCCCATAACCGGTCCCCTCACAGGGAAAGATGGCTGTCATGTCCACCAACACATCTGTCGGGACCAAGGTCACCACAACCCCCCACCACCGCGCCCTTACCCTCACGGCCGCGCTCCTCACCGCAAGTGTCGCGCTCTACATCGCGCTCGTCGCCTTCGGGAACATCACCGACTTCGGGACCAACCAGGCGTTCGTGCAGCACGTCCTGGCCATGGACACCACCTTCAAGGACGACGACCTGATGTGGCGGGCCATCACCAACACGGGCCTGCAGAACGCCGCTTACGTCGCCATCATCGTCTGGGAGACCCTCGCCGCGCTCGTCCTCGTGTACGGGACCTGGCTCTGGGCGCGGCGGGACTTCGCACGTGCCCGCAGTGTCTCCACGTACGGCCTGCTCATGCTGTTGCTGCTCTTCGGTGCCGGGTTCATCGCGATCGGCGGTGAGTGGTTCTCCATGTGGCAGTCGAAGACCTGGAACGGACTGGACGCCGCGCTGCGGGTGTTCGTGTTCGCCGGGGTCTCGTTGGTCGTCGTGCTGCTCAGCGACCGGCGGAGCGGCGACACCGACTGACCTTTCCCCGCGGCTACTTGACCACCGCGACCTTCGTGCCCGCCGTCCCGAACGTCCACAGCGCCGAGCCGTCCGCCGTCCGCATCCGGACGCCGCCCGTCGCGGTGTTCGCCGCGGGGGGCGGGGACGATCCGTCGACCGCGTTGGAGAAGGCGATGTTGACGCCCGACTTGGCGGAGAAGTACACGATGTGCTCGATCTTCACACCGTCCGAGCCGGTCAGCGGACCCTCGGCGCGGGTGCCGACCGTGTACGTGCCGGGGTCGGGGCTCACCGTCCCCGGCCACACGGCGAAGGTGCGGCGGGCCGCGTCGCTCGCGTCGACCAGCCACACCGTCTTCTGCGAGAGGGAGTAGACGATACGGCGGCCGGTGCCGGAGGCGTCCGGCACCGCGGCCGGCGTCTTCGGCTTCGTGGTGCCGGAGTGCGCGCCCGCCGACGCCGACGCGCTCGGCCTCGCGGCGACCGCGTGCGGCTTGGTTCCCTTGTCGGCCTGCACGGCCAGGACGGCGACAGCGGCGATCGCTCCCACCGTGAGACCGGTCACCCAGACCTTCGGGGCTGGCACGGCACGCATCTCCTCAGCTAAGGATCCCCGACGGACGGGGGTCCGATCATCGTACCGGCCCCCCTCGATACGTCCGGTCTCCTCAGTCCAGCACCGGCAGCAGCTCCGGCAGGTGTCCGTCCGACACCGCCGCCGCCCGCCGCCGCTCCTCCGGCACCTCGCCGTAGAGCGTCGTACGCGGCCTCGCCGGCCGCCCCGCCGCCTCCGCCACCCCGATCAGGTCCTTGACCGACTTGTACGAGCCGTAGGAGGAGCCGGCCATCCGGGAGATCGTCTCCTCCATCAGCGTGCCGCCCAGGTCGTTCGCCCCCGAGCGCAGCATCTCCGCCGCCCCCTCCGTGCCCAGCTTCACCCAGCTGGTCTGGATGTTCGGGATGTACGGGTGCAGGAGGAGCCGCGCCATCGCCGTCACCGCGCGGTTGTCGCGGGTCGTCGGACCCGGGCGGGAGATGCCCGCCAGGTACACCGGCGCGTTCGTGTGGATGAAGGGGAGCGTCACGAACTCCGTGAAGCCGCCGGTCTGTTGCTGGATGCGGGCGAGGGTGCGCAGGTGGCCGAGCCAGTGGCGCGGCTGGTCCACATGCCCGTACATCATGGTCGAGCTGGACCGGATCCCCAGCTCGTGCGCGGTCGTGATCACCTCGATCCAGGTGGCCGCCGGCAGCTTGCCCTTGGTCAGGATCCAGCGGACCTCGTCGTCGAGGATCTCGGCGGCCGTACCGGGGATCGTGTCCAGCCCGGCCTCCTTCGCGGCGGTCAGCCACTCCCGGACGGACAGGCCGGTGCGGGTCGCGCCGTTCACGACCTCCATGGGCGAGAAGGCGTGGACGTGCATGCCGGGCACACGCTCCTTGACCGCCTTCGCGATGTCGAAGTACGCCGTCCCGGGCAGGTCGGGATGGATCCCGCCCTGCATGCACACCTCGACCGCGCCCACGTCCCACGCCTGCTGGGCCCGGTCCGCCACCTGGTCCAGGGAGAGCGTGTAGGCGTCCGCGTCGGTGCGGCGCTGCGCGAAGGCGCAGAAGCGGCAGCCCGTGTAGCAGACGTTGGTGAAGTTGATGTTCCGGGTGACGATGTACGTCACGTCGTCGCCGACCGCCGACCTGCGCACGTCGTCCGCGATGCGGGTCAGGGCGTCCAGTGCGGGCCCGTCCGCGTGCAGCAGGGCCAGCGCCTCGGCGTCGGTCAGGCGGGTCGGGTCGTCGGCGGCGGTGCGCAGGGCCTCGCGCACGTCCGTGTCGATGCGCTCGGGCACCATGCCGGGCGCCGCCGCCTCCCGCAGCTCGGCCCAGTCGCCGTACACCTCGTCGAAGTCGTCGCGCCGGTCGGACGTACGGCCCTCGGTGTCGATCGAGGCGTGCAGATCCGTACGACCGGAGGCGACGAAGGCCTCCTCGGGCTCCTGCCACGGGTGGCCCTCGACGGTCGCGTCCGGGCGGGCCAGGCCGGTCTCCGGGTCCGCCAGCGCCCGTACGTGCGGACGCAGCCGCGGATCCAGCCACGGCTCACCGCGAGTGACGAACTCGGGGTACACGCAGAGACGTTCCCGCAGCTCGAACCCGGCGGCCTCGGACCGTGCGGCCAGCTCCTCGATCTGCGGCCAGGGGCGCTCGGGGTTCACGTGGTCGATGGTCAGCGGGGAGACCCCGCCCCAGTCGTCGATGCCGGCCCCGATGAGCCGCTCGTACTCGGAGTCGACCAGATTCGGCGGAGCCTGGAGGCAGGCGCTCGGGCCCATGATGAGGCGGGCCACCGCCACCGTCGCCACCAGTTCGTCCAGCTCCGCGTCCGGCATGCCGCGCATCGCGGTGTCCGGCTTGGCACGGAAGTTCTGGATGATCAGTTCCTGGAGGGAGTGGTACGCCCGGGAGATCTTGCGGAGCGCGAAGAGGGACTCGGCGCGCTCCTCGTACGTCTCCCCGATCCCGATCAGGATGCCGGAGGTGAAGGGGACGGAGGAGCGGCCCGCGTCCTCCAGGACGCGCAGGCGGACGGCGGGTTCCTTGTCGGGGGAGCCGTGGTGCGGGCCGCCGGGCTCGGACCAGAGGCGGGTGGCGGTCGTCTCCAGCATCATGCCCATGGAGGGGGCGACGGGCTTCAGCCGCTGGAAGTCCGTCCAGGACATCACGCCCGGGTTGAGGTGGGGCAGCAGGCCCGTCTCCTCCAGGATGCGGATGGAGATGGCGCGGACGTAGGCGATGGTGTCGTCGTAGCCGTGCGCGTCGAGCCACTCGCGCGCCTCCGGCCAGCGCTCCTCCGGCTTGTCGCCGAGGGTGATCAGGGCTTCCTTGCAGCCGAGGGACGCGCCCTTGCGCGCGATGTCGAGGACCTCGTCCGGGGACATGAACATTCCGTGCCCGGCGCGGCGCAGCTTGCCAGGCACGGTGACGAAGGTGCAGTAGTGGCACTTGTCCCGGCACAGCCGGGTGAGGGGGATGAAGACGCTCTTCGAGTACGTGATGACGCCGGGGCGGCCGGCCGCCTCCAGGCCCGCGTCGCGCACCCGGGCGGCGGACGCGGCGAGGTCGGTGAGGGCCTCGCCGCGGGCCTGGAGCAGGACGGCCGCCTCGGTGACGTCGAGGGCGACGCCGTCACGGGCGCGTTTGAGGGCGCGACGCATGGAGTTCTCGGTTGGGCCGGCGCCACTGGGGCGTTCGGTGGGGCCGGTTCCGGAGGTCGCGGAAATCGTCATTCTTTGAGCATACGTTCGGGTTGATCAGGCCAAAGTGGCGTCGGCTCATCCACGGGAACCCCGCTCGTTACACGGTGTCACTGGAACCGGTCAGGAAGGTCCCGTAGTCGTCCAGCACCCGCAGCACCTCCGACTCCCCTGCCGGCGGCAGCTGGACCACGACCTCCTCGATGCCCAGTTCGGCGTAGTGCGCGAGCTTGCCCGGGGTCGGGAAGACGGCGTACGGGACGATCTGGAGGGCGCCCGGGTCGCGGCCCGCGTCCACCCAGGCGGTGCGCAGCACCGGCAGGGACTCGGTCAGGCCGCGGCCACCGATCGGGAGCCAGCCGTCGGCGTACTCGACGATGTGCGAGAAGAGCTTGGGGCCGGCCGCACCGCCGATGAGGGTGCGGGGACCGGTGACCGGGCCGCGCGGCTTCTGGACGGGTTTGGGGAAGGCGGAGGAGGCCCGCACGCTCTGGCCGAACTCCCCTTCGTACGCCGTCGGTTCCTCCGTCCACAGCGCGCGCATCAGCGCCATGCGGTCCCGCACCAGCTCCCGCCGGGTACGCCACTCGACCCCGTGGTCAGCGGCCTCCTCGACGTTCCAGCCGAAGCCGAGGCCGAGGGTGAAGCGGCCGCCGGAGAGGTGGTCGAGGGTGGCGATCTGCTTGGCGAGGTCGATCGGGTCGTGCTGGGCGACCAGCGTGATACCGGTGCCGAGGGCGAGCCGCTCGGTCACCGCGGCGGCCTGGCCGAGGGCGACGAAGGGGTCGAGGGTGCGGCCGTACTCGGGCGGGAGCTCGCCGCCCGCCGGGTACGGGGTCGTCCGCTCGACCGGGATGTGGGTGTGCTCGGGCAGGTACAGGCCGGCGAAACCGCGCTGCTCCAGCTCACGGGCGAGCCGGGTCGGGGCGATGGTCTCGTCCGTGAGGAAGATCGTTACGGCGATTCGCATGACCCATCTGTACCGGGGCCGAGGCCAGATGTCCATACCGACCAGTCGGCATCTCGGGTGTCTTTATTGACCTTCATTCGTGTACATGACATAGAGAGGTGCCAATTCCCTCCCCTTTCGCGGGAGTTCATGCCCGCACCCGAGAGTGAGCCGCATGTGTGAGGACGCGCACGGCATCGGACGACGCGCTCTGTTCGTGACGGGCGCGGCCGCCGCGCTTACGTTGGGAAGCGTGAGCTTCGCAGCGGCGGACGAACAGGACCCGGGCAGCCAGGAGACCAGGACCGTACGCGGCACCCTGCCCACCGGATCGCCGGACTTCGTGTACGTACCCGTCGAAGTCCCGTCCGGCGTACGGGAGATCAGGGTCGCCTACACCTACGACAAGCCGGCCGTCCCGGCCGGCACCCAGGGCAACGCCCTCGACATCGGTATCTTCGACGAACGCGGCACCGAGCTCGGCGGCCATGGCTTCCGGGGCTGGTCGGGCGGGGCGCGCGCGGAGTTCTTCGTCCGGGCGGACGACGCGACGCCGGGATATGTGCCGGGGCCCGTACGGCAGGGGACCTGGCACGTGGCACTCGGACCGTACACGGTGGCGCCGCAGGGGCTGTCGTACGAACTCACGATCACGCTGACATACGGCGACCCCGGCGAGACCCCGCGGCCGGTGTACCCGCCCTCGCGCGCCGCCGGCCGGGGCCGCGCCTGGTACCGCGGCGACTGTCACCTCCACTCCTGGTACTCCGACGGGCGCCGCACGCCCGCCGAGATCGCGTCACTCGCCCGCGCGGCGGGCCTGGACTTCATCAACTCCTCGGACCACAACACCCACTCCGCGCACCCGCATTGGGCCTCCGAGGCGGGCGACGACCTGCTGATCATGCTGGGCGAGGAGATCACGACGAGGAACGGCCATGTGGTCGCCCTCGGCACCGAGCCCGGCACCTTCGTCGACTGGCGCTACCGGGCCCGGGACAACCGCTTCGGCCGTTTCGCGCGCCTGATCCGCCGGGCCGGGGGCCTGGTGGTCCCGGCCCACCCCCACGCCACCTGCATCGGATGCGGCTGGAAGTTCGGGTTCGGGGAGGCGGACGCGGTGGAGGTGTGGAACGGCCCCTACACCCCCGACGACGAGGTGACCCTGGCTGAATGGGACAACCAGCTGGTGGCGTCGGTGCGGGAGGGACGGGCGTGGCTGCCGGCCATGGGCAACAGCGACGCGCACCGGGACCCGGACACGGTGGGCCTCCCCCAGACGGTCGTCCTCGCCGACGACCTCACCCGGGAGGCGATCCAGGAGGGCATCCGGACGGGCCGCTCGTACGTCGCCGAGTCGAAGAACGTGACGCTGTCCCTCACGGCGACGGGGGATCGGGGCCGGCACGCCGGGATCGGCGAGCGGTTGGAGGTCGACGCGGACGCCCCGGTCACGGTTCGGGTCGAGGCGTCGGGCGCACCGCGCTGCACGATCCGCCTGGTGACGGACGAGGGGTTGCTGCTGACCAGCGATCCACTGCCGGTGGCGGGCTCGGGGAGCGTGGAGTGGCGTACGACGCCTGCGTACGCAGCCTATGTACGGGCGGAGCTGAGGCACGAGGCGGCGGCGGGGCCGGTGCCGGGGGCCCTGGCGGGGTTCACCAATCCGGTGTTTCTGGGGCGGCGGTAGGCGGGGCGGACGGAGCCTCCTTCGAGAGCGTTGACGCCGGGTCTCCGCCACGCGGTTCGTCCTACTGTCAGGAAGGCGACGCCTGCGTCCACGTATCCACCACCCCCGCCGCCTTCACCGCCCTGATCGACCTGCTGAAGTCATCCTCCGTACGCTGAACCGGCCAGATCCGCCACCACTGCCGCATGATCCGTGGGCCATACCCCCTCCACCGGCCCGTCCCCCGCCCGCCGTACCGCCCGTACCGTCCCGATCCCGTCGGGGCCGGCCGGGCCGCCGACGAAGATGTAGTCGACTCGGGTGCGGGGGCCCAGGCCCGGATGCACGTACGGGTTCGCGGGGTCCCAGGTGGCGGACGGGGTCGTCGGGTCGGCGTACTCCCAGGCGTCGAACAGGACCTGGCCGGGGACGACCGGTGCCGTTCTGGTGCCGCTGAGCAGGCGGATCTCGTCCGAGTCGGGTGCGGCGTTGAAGTCGCCGGTGACGACGGGCGGGAAGTCGGTGCCCGAGCGATGGGCGGCGACGAACTCGGCGAGGGCGGTGACCTGTTGGCGGCGTACGGCGGAGGCGTCGAGCGGGGACGTCAAGTGGACGGTGAAGAAGGGGACTTGGTGGCCCGGGGTGTCGAGGCGGGCGTAGAGGGCGAGCCGTCCGTCGTCGAGGTCGGCCGGCGTCGGCAGTCGCAGCACCTCTCGCCGCACGACTGGCCAGCGGCTCAGTACCGCGTTGCCGACCTCGACGCCCGGCTCGCCGATCCGCCGCTGCCAGCGCTCGGATGCGGGCGAGGCGGCCCAGGTCCAGTGCAGGCCCAGCTCACCTGCGAGCCACTCGGCGAGGTTCTCGCCGTCGGCGGCCCACACCTCCTGCAGGCCCACCACATCGGGCCGCAACTCGCGCAACACGGCCAGGATCGCCTTCTGCCGCTCCCGCCACGGCCCGAACCGCCACCACAGATTCCAGGTCACCACACGCATGGACCCACCGTCTCTCCTCGGGGCACCGTGAGAGATATTGAAGACCACCGTCACCGCAGCAGGACAGGAGTCCCGGAGACCATGCCGTCCCGCCCCCGCCACTCGGAGACCAAGTACCGCCTCGCCACGGCGTTCCAGCGTCGGCTCAACCCACTCATGCGCCGCCTTCCCCTCCAGACCGTGCTGGAGACCACGGGCCGCACCTCCGGCCTGCCCCGCCGTACCCCGGTCGGCGGGCGTCGGGTCGGGGACTCGTTCTGGCTGGTGTCGGAGTTCGGGGAGCGTTCGCAGTACGTGCGCAACATCCAGGCCGACCCACGGGTGCGGGTCCGGCTGCGAGGGCGCTGGCACACCGGCACGGCGCATCTCCTGCCGGACGACGACCCGGTCGCCCGGCTGCGGAAGCTGCGCTCGCTGAACAGTGTGGCGGTGCGGACGATCGGGGCGGGCTTGCTCACGGTGCGGGTGGATCTGGACGGTGGCGGGTCGTCGCCCCAGCCCTAGGGCCGGTTCAGCCCGCCGCCGTAGGACCGCTCAGTCCGCCGCCGCCCGCTCCCCGGCCGGGCGCCTGCGCAGGGCCGGCTCGGTCAGGGACGGCGGCTGCCAGACGCCGTCGGCCCGGTAGAGGTCGGTGCCGGGTGCCACGATCTCGTCGATGCGGTCGAGTGTCGCGTCGTCGAGCAGCAGGTCGGCTCCCGCGAGCAGCGAGGTGAGCTGGTCCATGGTGCGCGGGCCGATGATCACCGAGGTGACGGCCGGGTGGACCAGGGGGAAGGCGACGGCCAGTTCCGGCAGCGTGCAGCCCAACTCCGCCGCCAGACCGACCAGTTGCTCCACCGCCGCGAACTTCGCGGGGTTGCCCGGAGCGTCGGGGTCGAAGCGGTGCGGGGTGAGCTTGGCGCGGCCGGTGGTGAGGTCGACCGGCCGGCCCGCGCGGTAGGCGCCGGACAGGAACCCCGAGGCCAGCGGTGACCAGGTCAGCACGCCCATGCCCAGGCGCTGCGCGGTGGGCAGCACGGCCCGTTCGATGCCGCGCGCGAGGATCGAGTACGGCGGCTGCTCCGTGCGCATCCGCATCAGTCCGCGCCGCTCCGCCACATGGTGGGCCTCGACGAGTTCCTCGGCGGGGAACGTGGAGCAGCCGAACGCCCGGATCCTGCCCGCCCGCACCAGGTCGCTGAGGACGGACAGCGTCTCCTCGATGTCCGTGGTGTGGTCGGGGCGGTGCACCTGGTAGAGGTCGATCCAGTCGGTGTCCAGGCGCCGCAGACTGTCCTCGACGGCCCTGACGATCCAACGCCGCGAGTTTCCGCTGCGGTTGCGGCCCTCGCCCATCGGGAAGTGCACCTTCGTGGCGAGCACGACGTCGTCCCGCCGCCCCTTCAACGCCTTGCCGACGATCTCCTCGCACTCACCGGCCGAGTACATGTCGGCGGTGTCCACGAAGTTGATGCCGGCGTCGAGCGCGGCATGGATGATCCGCGCGCCGTCCTCGTGGTCGGGGTTGCCGACGGCACCGAACATCATCGTGCCGAGGCAGTGGGTGCTGACCTCGATGCCGGTCTTGCCGAGGACGCGGTAGCGCATGCCGGTACTCCGTCGCGGGCGGGGGTGGGTCGGGAGCGTCAGCCTAGGACTTGGAGTGCACTCGACGGCAAGGGCCCGAGCGGCTACGCCTGTTCAGCAGGCCCGAGCGTCACCCCGGCCACACGATCGCCTGCACCTCGCTGTACGCATGGAGGGCGTACACACCGACGTCCCGCCCCACCCCGCTCTTCTTGAACCCGCCGAACGGCGCCTCCATGTTCCGTCCGACGGTGTTGATCCCCACCCCGCCGGCCCTCAGTCGCCGCGCCACCCGGAAGGCACGGGCCACGTCCCCCGACCAGACGTAGTCGATGAGCCCGTAGTCGCTGTCGTTGGCGAGGGCGATCCCCTCTTCCTCCTCCTCGAAGGGGACGACCACGACCACCGGGCCGAAGATCTCCTCCCGGGCCACCCGCATGTCGTGACGGCAGTCCGCGAGGAGCGTGGGGGCGACATAGAAACCGTGGTCGTACGGCGGCCGTTCACCGCCCGCGACCACCACCGCGCCTTCCTTGCGGCCCAGTTCGACGTACGACTCCACCCGCTCCCGGTGCGCCGCCGAGATCACCGGCCCGACGACCGTGCCCGGCTCCCGCGGGTCGCCCACCTTCAACCGCCCGGCATACGCGGCCAGTTGCTCGACCAACCGCTCGTACACGCCCCGCTGCGCCAGCACCCGGGTGGGCGCCGTACAGATCTGCCCGCTGTAGAAGGAGAAGGTCGTCCCGATCCCCGCCACGGCCGAACCGACATCCGCGTCGTCGAAGACGACCGCCGCGCCCTTCCCGCCCAGCTCCATCAACTGCCGCTTCAGGGACCGCCCGCACACCTCGCCGATCCGCCGGCCGACCGCCGTCGACCCGGTGAAGCTCACCATGTCGACGTCGGGAGAGTCGACCGCGGTCTCCCCGACCTCCACCGACTGCCCGGAGACGACGTTCACGACCCCCGGCGGCGCACCCGCCGCCTCCAGGGCCTCCGCCATCCGGTAGACGGACAACGGATCCTGCGGGGCCGGCTTCACGACCACCGTGTTGCCCATCGCCAGGGCGGGCGCGACCTTGCCCGCCGGATTGGCCCACGGGTTGTTGTACGAGGTGATGCAGGTGACGACCCCGACGGGCTGGCGCACGGCCAGCGCGCCCATGACCCCCGCCTTGCCCATCGGCCCGGCCTCGTTGATCTGGGGCGGTATCGCCCACTCGGCGGGCTCCACGCGCGCGTACCGCCGGAAGCGGGCCGCACCCACCCCGACCTGCATCGCCCGCGCCGTCCCGGTGGTGGCGCCCGTCTCCGCCTGCGCCAGCTCCGCGTACGGCGCGAAGTGACCGGCGATGATCTCCGCCGCCCGGCCCAGCACGGCCGCCCGCTCCTCCGGCGAGGTCCTCGACCACGGCCCGAAGGCCTCGCGGGCCGCGGCACAGGCCGCGTGCACCTGATCCCGCGAGGCCTCCGGAGCCCACCCGACGGTCTTCTCGGTCGCCGGGTCGGTGACGGCGTAGTGCCCGCCGTCCGGCTCGACCCACCGCCCGCCGATGAACAGCCGCTGACCGTCGGCGACTTCGGTCAGCCCCGTCACCTGGTGCTCACCGTCCGCGTGTCCCGCCCGGAGCGCAGCACCTTCCCGGGCACCGCCCCGCTCACCACGTCGTCCCGGATCGCCTCGACCCCGTTGACCCAGACGGCCCGCACCCCGATCGCCTTGGCGTCCAGCCGCGGACTGTCACCCGGCAGGTCGTGCACCAGGGTGGCCGTACCCGCGTCGATCCGCTCCGGGTCGAAGAGCACCAGATCCGCATGGAAGCCCTCCCGCACACGGCCCCGCTCCCGCAGGCCGAACAGCTGCGCCGGATCGTCGGTCAGCATCTTCACCGCCTGCTCCAGGCCGACCAGCTTCCGGCGCCGCAGACAGTCGCCGAGGAAGCGGGTGGTGTACGGCGCCCCGCACATCCGGTCCAGATGCGCCCCGGCGTCCGACCCGCCGAGCATCACGTCCTCGTGCTGCCAGGTCTCGGCCCGCAGCGCCCAGGAGGCGGGGTCGTTGTCGGTGGGCATCGGCCACAGGACCGTACGGAGGTCGTCGGCGGCGCAGATCTCGACCAGACAGTGGAAGGGGTCCTGCCCCCGCTCCGCCGCGATGTCCCGCACCACCCGCCCGCTCAGCCCACGGTTCGCCTCGCTGTACGTGTCCCCGATGACGTACCGCCCGAAGTTCGCGAGCCGCCGGAAGACACCGGCCTCCTTGGACTCGGCACGCCTCAGCATCTCCGCCCGTACGTCCGCGTCCCGCAGCTCGGCGATCCGCTCGGGTACGGGGAGGCCGAGGATCGGTCCCCACCCGGGGATGAGGTTCAGCGCGCAGAAGGTACCGAGCGACATGTTCATCGGCGTCAGGATCGGCATGGTGAGGGCCACCACCCGCCCGCCCGCCTTCCGCGCCTGCTCACTCGCGAACAACTGCCGGGGCACCCGCTCCGGGACGGACGCGTCGACGGTCAGCACGTTCCAGTTCAGGGGCCGTCCGGCCGCCGCGCTCATCTCCGCGAACAGCTCGATCTCGGCGTCGCTGAACTGGTCGAGACAGCCCGCGACGATCGCCTCGATCTGCGTGCCCTCGTGCTCGCCGACGGCCCGGGAGAGGGCCAGCAGTTCGGCCGGTTTCGCGTGCCGGGAGGCGACCGGCTGTCCGTCGCCGTCGGAGTGCGTACGCGACTGGGTGGTGGAGAAGCCCCAGGCGCCGGCGTCCATCGCCTCATGCAACAGCCGTACGATCGCGGCGAGTTGCTCGTCGGTCGGCTGTCCGCCCACCGCGTCGGGCCCCATCACGTACCGGCGCAGGGCGCAATGCCCCACCATGAAGCCCGCGTTGACGGCGATGCGGCCCTCAAGGGCATCCAGGTACTCCCCGAAGGAGTTCCAGCTCCAGGGCGCCCCCTCCTCCAGTGCCACCAGCGACATGCCCTCGACCTTGGACATCATCCGGCGCGTGTAGTCGGCGTCCTCGGGACGGGAGGGGTGGAGCGGCGCGAGCGTGAACCCGCAGTTCCCGGCCGCGACCGTCGTCACGCCGTGGTTGAGGGAGGGGGTCGCGTACGGGTCCCAGAACAGCTGGGCGTCGTAGTGGGTGTGCGGATCGACGAACCCGGGCGCGAGGACGAGCCCCGTGGCGTCCTCGGACGTCCGGGCCTGTTCGGTGACGCTGCCGATGACGGCGATACGACCGTCCCGGATGCCGACGTCGGCGGTGCGGGCGGGCGCGCCCGTCCCGTCGACGACGGTCGCGCCCTTGATGAGGTGGTCGAGCATCTGACCGAACCTCCTTATACAGACTGCCGGAACCGGGTCGTCCGATGCACCGGATCCGTGTCGATCTTCGGAATCACGTGCTCCCCGATGAGACGGATCGTCTGCAGGGTCTCCTCCTTCGGCACCCCCACCGGCAACCCGAAGCTCAACTGGTCCGCCCCCGCCTGCTCCCACCGCTTGCACTGGGTGAGCACCTCGTCGGGGTCACCGCAGATCAACAGCTCTTCCTCGATGAGCAGTTCGACGAACTCGGGGGTGTACTCCGGCAGCGTCTCCGGCCACACCGGGAACCCTTCCGGCCGCGGGAACGTGTCGTGGTACCGGAAGACGAGCGACGGCAGATAGTGCAGCCCGCCGTTGGTCGCGATCCGTATCGCCTCGTCGTGCGTCGGCGCGCAGATGGCCGTCGTCGTCACCATCACGTTGTCGTTGACGAACTCCCCGACCGGCTCCGCGTTCACGACCGCCGTCTTGTACTGCTCCAGCACCCACTCCATGTCGGAGACCTTCTGGATGCTGAAGCCGAGCACGCCCAGCCCCTTCCTCGCGGCCATCGCGTACGACGGCGGCGACCCGGCCGCGTACCACATCGCCGGATGGGACTTCCCGTACGGCTTCGGCAGGACCTTCCGCGGCGGCAGCTGCCAGTGCTTGCCCTGGAAGCCGACGTACTCGTCCTGCATCCACATCTTCGGGAACTCGGCGATGGTCTCTTCCCAGATCTCCTTGGTGTAGTTCATGTCGGTGATGCCGGGAAGGAAGCCGAGGATCTCGTGCGAGCCGGCGCCGCGGCCGGACCCGAACTCGAAGCGGTTGCCGGTGAGATGGTCGAGCATGGCGACCTTCTCGGCGACCTTCACCGGGTGGTTGACCTGGGCGAGGGGGTTGAAGATCCCGGAGCCGAGGTGGATGCGCTCGGTGGCGTGCGCCAGATAGCCCAGGAAGACGTCGTTGGCGGAGAGGTGCGAGTACTCCTCCAGGAAGTGGTGCTCGGACGCCCAGGCGTACTTGAAGCCCGACTTGTCCGCCTGGATGACGTACTCGGTCTCCTCCATCAGCGCCTTGTGCTCGGCGAGCGGATCGGTCTCGGCGCGCTTGCCCACGTATCCCTGTACAAAGAGCCCGAATTCCAAGGCGGTTCACCGTCCCCGGTACTGGATGTTTTTCTGACACACCGTCAGTTTCGATGGGCAGACTGTCGCACCACCCGCATGGAGGGTCAATAGCTGATGGCTAGTCAGATTCCGGGGTTCAGACAATGCTGACCCCCGCCAGCCACCCTCCGTCGATCACGAACGGCTGCCCGGTGATGTACGACGAGTCCTCGCACGTCAGGAACAGCGCGAGCCGGGCCACCTCGGCCGGCTGCCCGATCCGCCCGAGCGGCACGAGCTTGCGGTACAGCTCGTCCAGCGCCCGGCCGGTCTCCTCCGCGTCGGCCTCCGGGTCCAGCTGCGCCGGGTTGGACATCGCGGTGTCGATGGCGCCGGGGCACATGGCGTTGACGCGGATGCCCCGGTGCGCGAGCTCCAGGGCGGCGACGCGGGTCAGGCCGAGGATGGCGTGCTTGGTGGCGGCGTACGTGCCGACGGCCGCCATGCCCGTCACGGCCGTGTAGGACGCCGTGTTGACGATGGTGCCGCCGTCCTCCATCGCGGGGGCGACGCTCCTGATGCCCAGGAAGCAGCCGACCTGGTTGACCCGTACGACCTGCATGAACTCGTCGAGGGGCGTGTCGACCAGGGAGTTGAAGCGCAGGATGCCGGCGTTGTTGACGAGGCCGTCGATGCGGCCGTGGGCGTTCTTGACCGTGGCCACGGCCGACCGCCACTGCTCCTCCTCGCCGACGTCGAGGTGGACGTACCGCCCGCCGATCTCCTTCGCGAGGGCCTCTCCCTGCTCGTCGAGGACGTCCGCCACGACGACCTCGGCCCCCTCCGCTCTGAACAGGCGGGCCTCCTGCTCCCCCTGCCCGCGTGCCGCACCGGTGACGATGACGACACGTCCGTCCAGCTTGCCCATGCCGTACTCCTTAGAGGTGAGGGGCTATGTCCGCCCCGAACGCGGCCATCTGGTCGGTGAGTTCGGCGCGGCTGCGGCAGCGGAACCGCACCTGGATCTGGTGCACGCCCATCGCGCGATAGGCGCGGAGGGACTCGGCGATCCGCTCCGGGGCGCCGGTGAGGGTGCGGCGGCCCACCTCCCAGGTGGGGGTGGACAGGTAGAGGGGCTCGGTGATGGCGCCGATGGTCAGCGGATCCGAGAGGCCGGCTTCCGCGCGCAACCGCTTGAGCTCGGCGATCTGGTCGGGCAGGCGGTCGCGCGGGTCTCCCTGCGGCAGCCAGCCGTCCCCCTTCAGCGCGGCCCGGCGTACGGCGGCGGGCGAGGAGCCGCCGACCCAGAGCGGGACGTGCTGCTGGGCCGGCCTGGGGCGCTGACCCAGCCCCTCGAAGTCGTAGCGCTTGCCGTGGTGTTCGGGGAACTCCTCCGGCCCGAGCGCCGCCCGCAGCGCGTCGATCGCCTCGTCGAGCACGGCCCCGCGCTGTTCGAAGTCCACGCCGAGCGCCTCGAACTCCTCCTGGACATGCCCGGCCCCGACCCCGAGGACCAGCCGGCCGCCACTCAGGTGATCGAGGGTGGCGTACTGCTTGGCGGTCAGGAGCGGGTGCCGCAGCCCCACGACCGCGACATGGCTGAGCAGCCGCACCCGCTCGGTCACCCCCGCCAGGAAGGCGAGGGTGGCGACGGGGTCGTACCAGACCGTGCTCATCGCGGAGGCGAGGCGGCGCGGGATGGCGACGTGGTCGCAGCTCGCGAGGTAGTCGAAACCGGCCCGGTCGGCGACGCGGGCGATCTCGGCGAGGTCGTCCGGGCCCGCGCCGGCCTCCCAGGGCTCGGCGTAGAGGGTGCTCTGGGACTGGACGGGCAGCTGCATGCCGTACGACAGAGGGGTGGCACTCATGGCCGCCAGAGCCCTTCGGGGGTCAGGCCCAGCAGGTCGATGGCGTTGCCCCGGACGATCCGCTCCACGACCTCCGGCTCCAGATGCCCCATCTGCGCCTCGCCGACCTCCCTCGACTTCGGCCACGTCGAGTCGGAGTGGGGGTAGTCCGTCTCGTACAGGACGTTGGCGAGGCCGATCGAGTCGAGGTTCCTCAGCCCGAAGGCGTCGTCGAAGAAGCAGCCGTAGACGTGCTCGGCGAACAGCTCGGACGGCGGCCGGTGCACCTTGTCGGCGACGCCGCCCCAGCCCCGGTTCTCCTCCCACACGACGTCGGCGCGCTCGAGGATGTACGGAATCCAGCCGATCTGGCCTTCCGCGTACATGACCCTGAGGTTCGGGAAGCGCTCGAACTTGCCGCTCATCAGCCAGTCGACCATCGAGAAGCAGCAGTTGGCGAAGGTGATCGTCGACCCCACGGCGGGCGGTGCGTCCTTCGACGTCGACGGCATACGGCTGCTGGAGCCGATGTGCATGGCGATGACCGTGCCGGTCTCGTCGCAGGCGGCGAGGAAGGGGTCCCAGTCGTCGGAGTGGACGGAGGGCAGGCCGAGGTGCGGGGGTATCTCGGAGAAGGCGACGGCCCGGACGCCCCGGGCGGCATTGCGCCGGACCTCGGCGGCGGCCAGCTCGGCGTCCCAGAGGGGGATGAGGGTGAGGGGTATCAGGCGTCCCTGGGCGTCCGGGCCGCACCACTCCTCCACCATCCAGTCGTTGTACGCCTGGACGCACAGCAGCCCCAGCTCGTGGTCCTTGGCCTCGGTGAAGGTCTGGCCGCAGAAGCGGGGGAAGGTGGGGAAGCAGACGGCGGACTGGACGTGGTTGACGTCCATGTCGGCGAGGCGCTGCGGGACGTCGTAGGAGCCGGGCCGCATCTGCTCGTACGTGATGACCTCCAGCTTGATCTCGTCGCGGGAGTAGCCGACGGCGGTGTCGAGCCGGGTGAGGGGGCGCTGGAGGCCCTCGTACAACCACCAGTCACCCAGCGGGCCGTCATCTCCCGGTGCGCCCATGACCGGGCGGAAGCGGCCGCCGAGGAAGCTGATCTCCTTCAGCGGGGCGCGGACGATGCGGGGGCCGACGTCCGCGTACTTCTTCGGGAGCCGGTCCTGCCAGACGCGGGCGGGCTCCACGGTGTGGTCGTCGACGGAGATGATCTGAGGGAACGTCAGGTCGGTGTCCATGGCGCTCACGGTAGCGCCGATCTGACGACCCGTCAGCTACGTGGTGGCGGGCTGTTTTCCGCTCGCCGATGTCTCACTCCCTGTGCGGAAGTGTGCGAAGACGAGGTGAGAGCCTTGTGATATACCGCGAGTCTGGCTGTGACCGTCCCCTCCACAGCTGACGCAACCACGAGGGACAGGGCAAACTGGCGGGGTTGCTCAATGTGTCTAGGGGGACGGCGATGGTCGACCGTGTACCGCGGGTGCCGGAGCAGAGGCGTGTGGCCTCCGCCTCGGAGCCGGCGGCGCTGCGCTTCGGCGTGCTCGGTCCGGTGCGTGCCCGGCGCGGGGACGAGTCGCTGAGCACCGGCTCCCCGCAGCAACGCGCCCTGCTGGCCGCCCTGCTGCTGCGCGAGGGCCGGACGGCCACCGCGGGCGAGCTGATCGACGCCCTGTGGGGCGAGGACCCGCCCTCGCAGGCGCTGGCGGCGGTACGGACGTACGCCTCCCGGCTGCGCAAGGTCCTGGATCCCGGGGTCCTGGTGAGCGAGTCCGGCGGCTACGCGATCCGCGGTCTCGGCGAGGGCGCCTTCGACCTGGCGGTCGCGCACGACCTGGCCGCGGAGGCGGAGAAGGCGAAGAACGCCGGGGATCTCTGCCATGCCCGTGAGGTGCTGGGGCGGGCGCTGGCCCTGTGGGACGGCGAGACGCTGGCGGGCGTACCGGGCCCGTACGCGGAGGCACAGCGGGTCCGTCTGGAGGAGTGGCGGCTCCAGTTGTTGGAGTCGCGGCTCGACATGGACCTGGAGCAGGGGTGCCATGCGGAGGCGGTGTCCGAACTGACGGCGCTGACCGCCGCCCACCCTCTGCGCGAGCGCCCGCGCGAACTGCTCATGCTGGCGCTGTACCGCAGCGGCCGGCAGGCGGAGGCCCTGGCCGTGTACGCCGACACACGCCGTCTCCTCGCCGACGAACTGGGCGTCGACCCGCGCCAGGGCCTGCGCGAGCTGCACCAGCGCATCCTCCAGGCGGACCCCGGCCTCGCGGAACCGTCGGCACCGGTGGCGGAGCCCGCTGTCGTACAGGTCCGCCCCGCCCAACTCCCGGCCACGGTCCCGGACTTCACCGGCCGCACCGCCTTCGTACGCGAACTCGGCGAGGTCCTCTCCTCCGCCGAGGGCCGCGTGATGGCCGTGTCGGCACTGGCGGGCATCGGAGGTGTCGGGAAGACGACACTGGCGGTGCATGTGGCGCACCAGGCGCGATCGGCCTTCCCGGACGGGCAGTTGTACGTCGACCTGCAGGGAGCGGGGTCACGGGCGGCGGAGCCGGAGACGGTGCTGGGGTCCTTCCTGCGTGCGCTCGGCACGGCCGACTCGGCGATCCCCGACTCCCTGGAGGAGCGGTCGGCGCTGTACCGGTCCGTCCTGGACGGCCGCCGGGTCCTGGTCCTGCTGGACAACGCCCGGGACGCGGCCCAGATACGTCCGCTGCTGCCGGGGACGGAGGGCTGCGCGGCGCTGGTGACGTCGCGGGTGCGGATGGTGGACCTGGCCGGGGCGCACCTGGTGGACCTGGACGTGATGTCCCCGGACGAGGCGTTGTCCCTGTTCACGAAGATCGTGGGCGAGGAGAGGGTGGCCAGCGAGCGCGAGGCGGCCCTGGATGTCGTGGGGGCGTGCGGCTTCCTGCCGTTGGCGATACGGATCGCCGCGTCCCGCCTCGCGGCCCGCCGCACCTGGACGGTCTCCGTCCTGGCGGCGAAGCTGGCGGACGAGCGGCGGCGGCTGGACGAACTCCAGGCCGGTGACCTGGCGGTGAAGGCGACCTTCGAGCTGGGCTACGGCCAGCTGGAGCCCGCCCAGGCACGGGCGTTCCGCCTCCTGGGCCTGGCGGACGGGCCGGACATCTCCCTCCCGGCGGCAGCGGCGGTGCTCGACCTCCCGGTGGAGGAGACGGAGGACCTGCTGGAGTGCCTGGTCGACACGTCGTTGCTGGAGTCGGCGGCGCCGGGTCGCTACCGCTACCACGACCTCGTACGGCTCTACGCGCGCGCATGCGCGGAACGGGACGAGCGGCCGCCGAGCGAGCAGGAGGCGGCGCTGTCGCGGTTGCTGGACTTCTATCTGGCCACGGCTGCCGGGGTCTATCTGATCGAACGGCCCGGCGACCGGCTGGTGGAGCACCTGGTGCGCCCCGAGTATCCGGGGCTGACCTTCTCCGACCGGCACGCGGCGCAGGACTGGCTGTACGCGGAGGCGGTCCCGCTCCTGGCCTGCGTACGGCAGTCCGCGCGGGGCGGCTCGCTGCGGCGCGCCGTCGACGTCCTGTGGGCCGCCGTCGACCTGGCGGAGTCGGGGACCAACTCCAAGGAGTACGAGGCGGTCGCGGTGCTGCTGAGGGAGGCGGCCCGGGAGGCCGTGGATCCTCGCACCGAGGGCCGGGCGCTCATGGCGCTGGCTTTCGTCCACCACATCTCCGGCACCAAGTTCGACGCGGCTGTCCAGGAGGCCGACCAGGCCACCGAGTCGGCCGAGGCCGCCGACGATCCGCTGACCGGCTGTTGGGCCGCCAACGTCGGCGGGGCGATCGCGATGTACCAGAACCGGTACGACGACGCCGAGGCCCACTTCACCCGCGCCATCGAGCACTTCCGCACGCTCGGGGACCGCCCGGGCGAGGCGAGTGCCCTGTGCAACCTGTCGCGCGCGCATCTGGCCACCGGCCGGGCGGAGAGCGCGGTGACGTTGGCCCGGCAGGGCACGGCCATGTACGACGACATGGGGCACGACCTGAAGGGGGCCAACGGCCGGTACGCGCTGGGCCTCGCCCTCACGCGCAGCGGGCAGCTGGCCCAGGCCACGGAATGCCTCCAACAGGCACTCGGTGTCTTCCGGGACAGCCGGCAGCACCTCTGGGAGGGCATGACGATCTTCCGTCTCGCCGAACTCGACCTCACGGCCCGGCGTCCCGCACAGGCGGCGTCGAACGCGGAGGCGGCGTTGACCCTGTTGCGGGGCATCGGCGGGGAGTGGCGGCGCGGCAACGTCCTCACCGTCCTGGGACGCGCCCTCAACGGGATCGGCCAGCTCGACCGGGCGCAGGTGTGCTGGCGCGAGGCTCTGGAGATCTTCGAGGACCTCGGCGCGCCGGAGGCACACGAGGTCAGGAGCCTGCTGACGCCGACAGCGGTCGCCTGACGGAGCGACGGGACGCGCGTTCATCGTTCGTTTATCGCCGCCCGTCATGCTCATCTGTGCCGGGCCGTCGCGTCGGGGGGCAGACGGAACGGCACAGGGCCGGGACCTTGAGGTGAACCGGCCTCACGATCCGTCCGGCAGCCCTCGGGGGAGCTGCCGGACGGATCTCGTCCATCCACAGCACGACACTGCCAGGGGAGAGCACCAGATGAGCAACGAGAACACCACGGACAACGTCCATGTCACCGACGAGCCGGCCGAGGCCACCACGGACAACGTCCACGTCACGGACGAGCCGCTGACGGCGACGGCGACGGACACCGGCACCGTCACCACGGACAACGTCCACGTCACCGACAACCCCGCCTGACGCACTCCGACACGGGGATCGGCCGCGGCGGCTCGGAGGGGAGCCGCCTACCCCCTACGTCCCGCACTGCACGGCCCCGCCCGCCCCGCCCCGGGTCGGGACCGCTG
>NZ_JBSFHA010000082.1:0-50287 GCF_053596855.1 Streptomyces sp. NPDC001617 | reverse complement strand
GGCGCTACCGCCTTGAGAGGGCGGCGTGCTAGGCCGCTACACAACGGGGGCCCTGGCGATCCCCACCCGGCGGTAGCGCCGGTTCGAATCCGGTCGGGGGTACAAACTGGTCTAAACCACATTGGTCTATGGTGTAATTGGCAGCACGACTGATTCTGGTTCAGTTAGTCTTGGTTCGAGTCCAGGTAGACCAGCTCGGATCTGCGGAAACGTAAGATCCTCGCCCCCGTTGTGTAGCGGCCTAGCACGCCGCCCTCTCAAGGCGGTAGCGCCGGTTCGAATCCGGTCGGGGGTACAGAGACAAGGCCCTTCGCTTCGGCGGAGGGCCTTCGTCGTGCCCGTCGGCTACGCGTCGAAGCCGTACCGCCGTGCCGTCTCCTCCTCCTGGGCCAGCCGGTGCAGCGACTGCAGGATCGGCTCGTTGATGATCGCCCCCAGGATCGCGAACTCGATCCGCTCCTCCTCGGAGGGGTGCGTCTCCATGTTGTCCAGGTCGAGGACGGCTGTCCGGTGCATCAACTCGGCGTACGGCGCCATCAGTTCGGCCCCCCATCCGTAGCCGAGCCGGCGGAACGCGGCCACCGACACGACCAGTGAGCGGTACGCGGGGGAGATGGTCGCGAGCCGCTTGGCGTTCTCCCAGCCGAGCCGGTCCAGAAGTGTGTCGACCTCCTGGTGCGCGGCCCGGACGAACTCGTCGTCCTCGTCCGGCTCCGGCACCTGCGGCAGGGCCCACAGGGCCGCACCCAGGCGGATCGTCCGGGGCAGGGAGTCGTCGTCGACATGCCCCAGCACCTCCCGGACCGTCGCCACCGGCAACCGGCCGACCTGGATCATCGCGCGGATCAGCTTCAGGCGGCGCAGGTGCTCCTCGTCGTACTCGGCCGTCGTCGCGTTGATCTGGCGGCCGGGCGCCAACAGCCCTTCGCGCAGGTAGTACTTGATCGTCGCGGTGGACACCCCGCTGCGGGTGCTCAGTTCGGCGAGCCGCATGTCTTGCGCTCCTTCTCGGATACCGTCACTATCCAAGCATCACCACTCGGATAGCGCTGCTCACCAACAAGGGGGAAGTAGTCATGGTGTCCCGTACGACAGCCGATGCGCAGGGTGACGTCGTCGTCCTGCTGATCGGCATGCGCGTCAACCGCTTCTGGGCCGTCCATCTGTGGCTGCCGGTGATGCTCGGGATGTTCCGCATGCTGCGAGAGCTGGAGAAGGACCCCGCGCGCGGCCTGCTCAGCCGTGTCCTGCTGACGGCGTCGCCCCGCACGTACTACGTCGTCCAGTACTGGGAGTCCAAGGAGAAGCTGTACGCCTACGCGGCCGCGACGGACGCGTTCCACCACAAGGCGTGGGCCGCGCTCAACCGCAAGGAGCGCGACGGAAAGCTGCGGGGGCAGGTGGGGATCTGGCACGAGGCGTATGTCGTGCCGGAGGGGTCGTACGAGGCGATCTACGGGGACATGCCGGCGTTCGGCCTCGCGGCCGCGCACGGGCAGATCCCGCTGGAGAAGCGGGGCCGGTACGCGAAGGACCGGTTCTCGTACCGCTCCAGGCGGGAGGCGGCGGCCGAGAAGACCGGCTGACCAGGGGGGACCCAGGGGGACGGGGAGAGGGGAGGGCCTGCCGCGGCGTTGGGGCGGGCCCTTCCCTCTGACGTTCCCGGACGGTTCGCGCGTCAGCCGGAGCGGCGCAGGGCCTCGGAGAGACGGGCGGCGGCGTCGATGACGGCCTGGGCGTGCATACGGCCCGGGTGGCGGGTCAGGCGCTCGATGGGGCCGGAGACCGACACGGCGGCCACCACGCGGTTGGACGGGCCGCGTACGGGCGCCGAGACGGACGCGACGCCGGGCTCGCGTTCGCCGATGGACTGGGCCCAGCCGCGGCGCCGTACGCCGGACAGGGCCGTCGCCGTGAAGCGGGCGCCCTGCAGGCCGCGGTGCAGGCGCTCGGGCTCCTCCCAGGCCATCAGGATCTGCGCGGAGGAGCCGGCCTTCATGGTGAGGGTCGAGCCGACCGGGACGGTGTCCCGCAGGCCGGACAGGCGCTCCGCCGCGGCCACGCAGATGCGCATGTCACCCTGGCGGCGGTAGAGCTGGGCGCTCTCGCCCGTGATGTCCCGCAGGTGCGTGAGCACCGGGCCCGCCGTGGCGAGGAGGCGGTCCTCGCCGGCGGCCGCGGCCAGCTCGGCGAGGCGCGGGCCGAGAATGAAACGGCCCTGCATGTCGCGTGCCACCATGCGGTGGTGTTCCAGAGCCACGGCCAGTCTGTGGGCCGTGGGCCGTGCCAGCCCGGTCGCCGCGACCAGACCCGCGAGGGTGGCCGGACCGGACTCCAGGGCGCTCAGGACAAGGGCTGCCTTGTCCAGAACGCCGACGCCGCTACTGTTGTCCATGCAACGATACTCATGTCTCACTCTGTGAAACGCAAGTTCCTTTTTTCGTGAGACGCGCAACCCTTGTAGGCACAGCGGCCCGCAGACCAACGGGCCTGGCGGCGGGTGCCCGGGAACAGGGGCCGTGGGCGTCGCCTCCACAAGATCTCTAGTTGGGCCGGCGCACCTTTGCCGGCCGGAGGGAAAGCGATGGGTAGGACACTCGCGGAGAAGGTCTGGGACGACCATGTCGTCCGGCGCGCCGAGGGCGAGCCCGACCTCCTCTTCATCGATCTGCACCTGCTGCACGAGGTGACCAGCCCGCAGGCCTTCGACGGTCTGCGCAAGAGCGGTCGCCCGGTGCGCCGGCTCGACCTGACCATCGCCACCGAGGACCACAACACCCCGACCCTCGACATCGACAAGCCCATCGCGGACCCGGTCTCCCGGGTCCAGCTGGAGACGCTGCGCAAGAACGCCGCGGAGTTCGGTGTCCGACTGCACTCGCTGGGCGACGTCGAGCAGGGCGTCGTGCACGTCGTCGGCCCGCAGCTGGGCCTGACCCAGCCCGGCACGACCGTCGTCTGCGGTGACTCGCACACCTCCACCCACGGCGCCTTCGGCGCGCTGGCGTTCGGCATCGGCACCTCCCAGGTGGAGCATGTGCTGGCCACCCAGACGCTGCCGCTGGCCCGCCCCAAGACCATGGCGATCACGGTCGACGGCGAACTGCCCGAGGGCGTCACCGCCAAGGACCTGATCCTGGCGATCATCGCCAAGATCGGTACGGGCGGCGGCCAGGGCTACATCCTGGAGTACCGCGGCTCCGCCATCGAGAAGCTCTCGATGGAGGCCCGCATGACCATCTGCAACATGTCGATCGAGGCCGGCGCCCGCGCGGGCATGATCGCCCCCGACGAGACCACCTTCGCGTACATCAAGGGCCGCGCCCACGCCCCCGAGGGCGAGGACTGGGACGCGGCCGTCGCGTACTGGAAGACGCTCAAGACGGACGAGGACGCCGAGTTCGACGCCGAGGTCGTCATCGACGCCGCGTCGCTCTCGCCGTTCGTCACCTGGGGCACCAACCCCGGTCAGGGCGCGCCGCTTTCGGCGACCGTCCCCGACCCTGCTTCGTACGAAGACGCTTCGGAGCGCCTCGCCGCCGAAAAGGCCCTGGAATACATGGGGTTGGAGGCCGGCCAGCCGCTGCGCGACATCAAGGTGGACACCGTCTTCGTAGGCTCGTGCACCAACGGCCGCATCGAGGACCTGCGGGCCGCCGCCGCCATCGTCGAGGGCCGCAAAATCGCCGACGGCGTACGGATGCTGGTCGTCCCGGGCTCCGCGCGCGTGGGTCTGCAGGCCGTCTCCGAGGGCCTGGACGTCGTCTTCAAGGAGGCCGGCGCCGAGTGGCGGCACGCGGGCTGCTCGATGTGTCTGGGCATGAACCCGGACCAGCTGGCCCCGGGCGAGCGCTCCGCGTCCACCTCCAACCGCAACTTCGAGGGCAGGCAGGGCAAGGGCGGCCGTACGCACCTGGTCTCGCCGCAGGTCGCCGCCGCGACCGCCGTGCTGGGCCACCTGGCCTCGCCCGCCGACCTGTCCGACGCCCCTGTCGCCGCTGGAGTCTGAGAGTCATGGAAGCATTCACCAAGCACACCGGCCGGGCCGTTCCGCTGCGCCGCTCGAACGTCGACACCGACCAGATCATCCCTGCTCACTGGCTCAAGAAGGTGACCCGGGACGGTTTCGAGGACGGGCTGTTCGAGGCCTGGCGCAAGGACGAGAACTTCGTCCTCAACCGGCCCGAGCGCAAGGGTGCGACCGTCCTGGTCGCCGGTCCCGACTTCGGCACCGGCTCCTCCCGTGAGCACGCCGTGTGGGCGCTGCAGAACTACGGCTTCAAGACCGTGATCTCCTCCCGCTTCGCCGACATCTTCCGCGGCAACTCGCTGAAGAACGGCCTGCTCACGGTGGTCCTGGACCAGAAGATCGTGGAGGCGCTGCAGGAGCTCTCCGAGAACGACCCGCAGGCCGAGATCACCGTCGACCTGGAGGCCCGCGAGGTGCGCGCCGAGGGCATCACCGCCTCCTTCGAGCTGGACGAGAACTCACGCTGGCGGCTGCTGAACGGGCTGGACGACATCTCCATCACCCTCCAGAACGAGGCCGACATCGCCGCCTACGAGGCCAAGCGGCCGTCGTACAAGCCGAAGACGCTCCAGACCTGATCCGGAGCACCGAAACCAGTCTGGTTTCGGCCAACTGAACACCCCCTCCGTACCCCCGATCGGCCCGATCGGGGGTACGGCCATGTCTGCACCCGAACGGCCCTGCGGGCGCTCGCACGTTCCCCCAACTTCCCACGTTAGGACGGCTGTTGTGGGGGTAGCCGAAGGCTGTAGGCGCGACTTCCACATGTGCCCGGAAGGCCGTTTGAGGGCCCAGTTGCGACCCCCGCAGGCGACAACTCGCCCCAGATGGCACAATCTGTGCATGGAACACGACGGCCAACTCGAGCTCTATGCGGCAGTCGCGGACCAACTCAAGGAAGCGCACACAAGGGTGCGCGCACTGCAAGTCCCGGAGGGCGTACGGATGGCGCTGACCCGGAAGCTGCTGGTCATTACGGCCGCGGCCAAGCACGATCTCGCCGACGCGGCAAGGCGACTGGAGGCGTTCACCGCGGACCTCGATGCGGGGCGAATCCCCGAAGAGGACCGCTGAAGGCAGCCGGGGCAGCCGAGTTCGTTGCGGCGCACGGGTGATTAGCCCGTTTCGTGTTTGATTTGCGGTATATATCTGCCTAACGTGCGAAAAAGCTTGAACACTTTCGTTCTGGCAATGTCTCCGAAGGGGAAGACGTGAACAAGGCGCAGCTCGTAGAAGCGATTGCCGACAAGCTGGGCGGCCGCCAGCAGGCCGCCGAGGCTGTCGACGCGGTCCTGGACGCCATCGTCCGTGCGACCGTCGCGGGGGACCGGGTCTCGGTCACCGGCTTCGGTTCGTTCGAGAAGGTCGACCGTCCGGCCCGCTACGCCCGCAACCCCCAGACGGGCGAGCGGGTTCGGGTCAAGAAGACCTCCGTGCCGCGCTTCCGCGCGGGCCAGGGCTTCAAGGACCTGGTGAGCGGCTCGAAGAAGCTCCCGCGCGGCGGCGAGGTCGCCGTCAAGAAGGCGCCCAAGGGCAGCCTGTCCGGCACCGCCACGGCGACGGTGAAGAAGGCCGCCGCCAAGAAGGCCACCACCAAGGCGGCCGCGGCGAAGAAGACCACCGCCAAGAAGACGACGGCCAAGAAGACCACGGCCACCGCCAAGAAGGCGACGGCCAAGAAGACGACGGCCAAGAAGGCCACGGGCGCGGCCAAGACCGCCGCGGCGAAGAAGACCACCGCCAAGACGGCGACGGCCAAGAAGGCCCCGGCGAAGAAGGCGACCGCCAAGAAGGCCCCCGCCAAGAAGTCGACGGCTCGCACCACCACCGCCAAGAAGGCCACCGCCCGCAAGAGGTAAGGGCGCAGGGTCACTCACGCACCGGGCCGGACTCCCCGTGGAGTCCGGCCCGCGGCGTGTGCAAGTCCCCTCAGGGGGTGTTCAGAACGTCTGAAGCGTCACCAGCGTGATGCGGGCACTGTCCTTCGCGCCCTCGACCTCGATCCGCACCCGCTGCCCGGGCCGCAGCAGCCTGAGCCCACCCGCGTCGAACGCCGGCGCGTCGAAGGGCATCGGGGTGCCGTCGTCGAGCAGCACCTGCCCACTGCGGGTCTCGGGGTCGTACGTGTACGCGGTCGCCTGCATATCCGGCAGCCTACTGCCCCGGAATCAGCAACTGCGCGGCCACGGCGGCCGTCCGGGGACCCACCCCGAGCGCCAGTGCCGCGCGCAGGTCCTCGCCGGTGTCCACGTCCTGTCGTACGGAATCCACCTCGGTGAGAGCCAGCTCCGCGGCCCCCGAGGCGCGGTGTCGCGCGCGCGAATCCGGGCCGAATGCCGGGAGCAATTCCCGGCCCGGGGCCGCGGCCAGCAGGGTGGTGCCTATTGCGGCCGCATCGGCGAGAAAAGCACGGGGGAATTCCGCCGCCGCGTCGAGCACACGCGCCAATTCCAGGGACCGTAGGGCCGGGAGATCGGCGTTCAGGGCTGCCACGGGGCTTTCCGGGTGGTCGGCGCGTACGGTGGCTGCCGCGTATGCCAGTGCCGTGTTCAGGCCGCCGCGCGGCTCGTCGGTGACGATACGGGCGCCCAGTGCGGCCAGCTCGCGGCCGGCCCGGGCGTCGTCCGTGACGACTGCCACATCCTTCACCGACGGGCTGGCCAGGGCGGCCGCCACGGTGTCCTGGGCGAAGGCGAGGGCGAGGCCCGGGCGAACCCCGTCCGCGGCGGTGTCCGCGAGCCTGCTCTTGGCCCGCGCCAGGGGTTTCAGGGGTATGACCAACGTCCACTGCACGAGTGTTCCGTCCCTCTCTTGTCGCGGCCATTGTCACTCAGCCGTCACCTGGGCCATCTGGCGGTCGGGCCGTCGAGGCGTACGGTGTTCTCGACAGACCGTCGGCCTGGGGCGACACTTGTGCGGCCCCCCAGGCCCTAGAGGAAGGTGTCCGCGTGCCCCGCCGCAGAATCGGCTTCTGGTACCGCCTCGCAGCGGTGATCGCCAAACCGCCGCTGGTGGTTCTGATCAAGCGGGACTGGCGCGGAATGGAACACATTCCGGCCGACGGTGGATTTATCACCGCGGTGAACCATAATTCGCATGTGGACCCCCTCGCGTACGCGCACTATCAGTACAACACCGGGCGGGTTCCGAGATTCCTGGCGAAGAGCGGCCTTTTCGGGAAGGGATTCGTCGGTGTCATGATGCGCGGCACCGGACAGATCCCGGTCTACCGCGAGACCACGGACGCGCTCGACGCTTTCCGGGCCGCGATCGACGCCGTGGAGCGCGGTGAGTGCGTGGCCTTCTACCCGGAGGGCACCATCACCCGGGATCCGAACCAGTGGCCCATGACCGGCAAGACGGGGGCCGCGCGCGTCGCCCTGACCACCAAGTGCCCGGTGATCCCCGTCGCCCAGTGGGGCGCCAACGAACTGCTGCCGCCGTACGCCAAGAAGCCCAACCTCCGCCCGCGCAAGACCCATCACGTGCTCGCCGGCCCGCCCGTCGACCTCGCGCGCTTCTACGACAAGGAGATGACCCCGGACCTCCTGAAGGAGGCCACCGAGGTCATCATGGCCGCCGTCACCGCCCAGCTGGAGGAGATCCGCGGCGAGAAGGCGCCCGCGACGCCGTACGACCCGCGCAAGGAGCGGATCGAGCAGCGTCGCAGGACCCAGGCGCAGGGACAGGTGCAGGCACCGCGGGAACAGCAGGAAGAGGAGCAGGGCACGTGAGCAAGCCCGTCAAGGCGGCGGTCTTCAGCGCCGGTTCGTGGGGTACGGCGTTCGCGGTCGTGCTGGCGGACGCGGGGTGCGAGGTCACCCTGTGGGCACGCCGTGCGGAGGTGGCCGAGGCCATCAACTCCGGCCGTACGAACCCCGATTACCTGCCGGGCGTCGAACTCCCGGAGAACGTCCGGGCCACCATCGATCCGGCGGAGGCCGCCGCGGGCGCCGACTTCACGGTCCTCTCCGTGCCGTCCCAGACCCTGCGCGCCAACCTCGCCGAGTGGACCCCGCTGCTCGCGCCCGACACGATCCTGGTGTCGTTGATGAAGGGGGTCGAACTCGGCTCCACCATGCGGATGAGCGAGGTCATCGAGGACGTCGCCAAGGTCGGCCAGGACCGTATCGCCGTCGTGACCGGACCCAACCTCGCACGCGAGATCGCCTCCCGGATGCCGGCCGCCGCGGTGGTCGCCTGCACCGACGAGGCCGTGGCCCGAACGCTCCAGGCGGCTTGCCACACCCCGTACTTCAGGCCGTACACGGAGACGGACGTCGTCGGCTGCGAGCTGGGCGGCGCCGTGAAGAACGTCATCGGTCTCGCCGTCGGCATCGCGGACGGCATGGGCCTCGGCGACAACGCCAAGGGCTCGCTCATCACGCGCGGCCTCGCCGAGACCGCGCGGCTCGGTGTCGCGCTCGGCGCCAACCCCCTCACGTTCGCCGGACTCGCGGGCCTCGGCGACCTGGTGGCGACCTGCTCCTCGCCGCTGTCCCGCAACCACACCTTCGGCACCAACCTCGGCAAGGGCATGACCCTGCAGGAGACCATCGCGGTCACCAAGCAGACCGCCGAGGGCGTCAAGTCCTGTGAGTCCGTGCTGGATCTGGCCCGCCGGCACGGCGTCGACATGCCGATCACCGAGACGGTGGTCGCCATCGTCCATGAGGGCAAGCCGCCGGTGGTCGCCGTCAAGGAACTCATGTCGCGCAGCGCGAAGCCGGAACGACGCTGAGCGACGGCGCCGTTTTTGCCTCGTTCGCCGCAGGGGCGCACGCTGTATCAGGGCCCTACCACCGGGTACTCTCAACGCGATATGAGCACCGAGAACCTTTCCCAGAGCCCTGAGCAGCCGTCTCGCAAGCCGCGCGTGGCCGTCGTGTTCGGCGGGCGCAGCTCCGAACACGGGATCTCCGTGGTCACCGCCGGCGCCGTCCTGCGGGCCGTCGACCGGACCAAGTACGACGTCCTGCCGATCGGCATCACGCGCGAAGGCCGCTGGGCCCTCACCGTCGACGAACCGGAACGCATGGCGATCTCCGACCGCCGTACGCCCGAGGTCGAGGACATCGCCGAGTCGGGCGAGGGCGCCGTGGTGCTCCCCCTCGACCCCGGCAACCGCGAAGTCGTCGTCAGCGAATCGGGATCGGTGCCCAAGGCGCTCGGCGAGGTCGACGTCGTCTTCCCCGTCCTGCACGGCCCGTACGGCGAGGACGGCACCCTGCAGGGTCTGCTGGAGCTCTCCGGCGTCCCGTACGTGGGTGCGGGTGTGCTCTCCTCGGCGATCGGCCAGGACAAGGAGTACATGAAGCGGGTGTTCACCTCCTTCGGGCTCAAGGTCGGCCCGTACGTGGTGATCCGGCCGCGCGAGTGGGAGCGGGACGAGTCGGCGGCCCGCAAGAAGATCGTCGACTTCGCCGGCGAGCACGGCTGGCCGCTGTTCGTGAAGCCCGCGCGCGCGGGTTCGTCGATCGGCATCACCAAGGTCGACGACCTGTCCGGCCTGGACGAGGCGATCGCCGAGGCCCAGCGGCACGACCCGAAGATCCTGATCGAGGCGGCGCTGCGCGGCCGGGAGATCGAGTGCGGCGTCCTGGAGTTCGAGGACGGACCGCGCGCCTCGGTGCCGTCCGAGATCCCGCCGCCGGACACGCACGCGTACTACGACTTCGAGGCCAAGTACATCGACTCGACCCCGGGGATCGTGCCGGCGCCCCTGACCCCGGAGGAGACGGCGGAGGTCCAGCGGCTCGCCGTGGACGCCTTCGAGGCGGCCTCCTGCGAGGGCCTGGTCCGCGCGGACTTCTTCCTCACGGAGGAGGGCGAGTTCGTGATCAACGAGATCAACACCATGCCCGGCATGACGCCGATCTCGATGTACCCGCAGATGTGGCAGGCGAGCGGAGTCAGCTACCCGGAGCTGGTGGACCGGCTGATCCAGGCGGCCCTGCGCCGCTCGACGGGCCTTCGCTAGCCAGGGGCTGCTGCGAAAGTCCCGCCCTACGGGCGGACGACGGGACTTTCGCAACCGCCGCTAGTCGGCGATCCCCGCGGGGATCGCCTTCTTGACGGACTTCGCGAGGTCCACGAGCGGAGCCATCCCGTCCCCCGTGCGGTCCTTGGGGATCGTCACCTCGACGTACGCCTTCCGCAGCGTCGTCGTGAACCGGAACGAGCCGTCCTTCTGCTTCTCCAGCAGCCAGCCCACCCCGTTGACCTCGACCCCGTCGGCCTCGGGGTCGTTCATCTTCGAGGGCCGCTCGACGCCGCAGCGCAGTATGATCGCCGGGTTCCCCCAGCCCGCGGTCAGCGCCGACGCGGGTGTGGGGTCCCGGCGATCCTGACCGTCGACCTTGGACGGCAGCGCCTTGTCCAGGTCCTTGCACAGCTCGGAGACCTTCGCACCCGGCGAGGGAACCGCCGCCGACACGGTGTCGTCTGCTGAGGAGCAGCCCACAGCGGTGATCAGCAGGGCGAGCACGGGCAGACCGACAGGCCGGTGACGAAAGAAGTTCACCGGCCAAGGGTAGACGGGGGCTACAGATGCACGACCGGGCAGGTCAGGGTGCGCGTGATGCCGTCCACCTGCTGGACCTTCGCGACCACCAAGCGGCCGAGGTCGTCCACGGTGTCGGCCTGGGCGCGCACAATCACGTCATAAGGTCCTGTCACGTCCTCGGCCTGGATCACCCCAGGAATCTTGCTGATCGTCTCGGCGACGGTCGACGCTTTGCCGACCTCCGTCTGGATCAGGATGTACGCCTGTACCACGGAACCTCCAGGGCGGCCACGAGGATCATGTGGGGAAAAGGAACGCCACGGTATCGCGTCGCCGCGCGCCGCGGGGAGACCCGGGGCCCCCGCGGCGGGCTGCGGGGGCGACACAGGTTGACGGACACCTCGACCGTATCGAGGACACTGTTGACGCGCGACTGGGAACGGCAAGGGACAGAAGGGGAGCAAGGGTAATGAAGGGCACTGTTGGTGAGCTCGGCGAGTTCGGGCTCATCAGGGAGCTCACCTCCCGTCTCACCACCACCTCGGCGGTCCGGGTCGGCCCCGGCGACGACGCCGCGGTGGTCGCCGCGCCCGACCGCCGGGTCGTGGCCAGCACCGACATCCTCCTGGAGGGCCGGCACTTCCGCCGCGACTGGTCCACGGCCTACGACGTCGGCCGCAAGGCCGCCGCACAGAACCTCGCGGACATCGCCGCCATGGGCGCCGTACCGACCGCCCTGCTGCTCGGCCTGGTCGTCCCCGCCGAACTCCCGGTGACCTGGCCGAGCGAGCTGATGGACGGGCTGCGCGACGAGTGCCAGGTGGCGGGCGCGTCCGTGGTCGGCGGGGATGTCGTACGAGGCGACACGATCATGGTGTCGATCACCGCGCTCGGCGATCTGCGCAACCAGGAGCCGATCACCCGGGGCGGCGCCCAGCCCGGCGACCTCGTCGCGGTCACCGGCTGGCTGGGCTGGTCCGCGGCCGGGTACGCGGTGCTCTCCCGCGGCTTCCGCTCGCCGCGCGCCTTCGTGGAGGCGCACCGGCGCCCGGAGCCGCCGTACCACGCGGGACCGGCCGCCGCCGGACTCGGCGCGACCGCGATGTGCGACGTCAGCGACGGGCTGATCGCCGACCTCGGGCACATCGCCGAGGCCAGCAAGGTCCGTATCGACATCCGCTCCGGCGCGATCGACATCCCGTCCCAGATGAACGACATCGGGCAGGCCGTCGGCGTCGACCCCATGCAGTGGGTGCTGACCGGGGGAGAGGACCACGCGATCGTGGCGACCTTCCCGCCGGACGTGAAGCTCCCGGCCCGCTGGAAGGTGATCGGCGAGGTCCTCAACCCGTCGGCGCTGCCCCAGGTCACGGTCGACGGGGCGCCGTGGACCCGCAAGGGCGGCTGGGACCACTTCGGGGACATCGAGTCGTGAGTGCCCCGCCGAGGGTTGTGACGGTCGCGGGCTCCGACTCCGGTGGAGGGGCCGGAATCCAGGCCGACTTGAAGACGATGCTGGCACTCGGCGTGCACGGCATGAGCGTCGTCACGGCCGTCACGGCCCAGAACTCCCTTGGCGTGCAGGGCGCTTGGCCGCTGCCCGTGGAGGCGGTGCGGGCCCAGTACCGGAGTGTCGTCGACGACATCGGCGTACAGGCGGTCAAGACGGGGATGCTGGCGTCCGCGGAACTCGTCGAGGCCGTGGCCGAGTTGATCGCCACGACGGACGCGCCGGCCGTCGTCGACCCGGTGGGCGTCTCGAAGCACGGGGACTCGCTGCTGGCGGATTCGGCCCTGGACTCGATGCGCGGGAAGCTGCTGCCGGTGGCGACCGTGGCGACCCCGAACCTCGACGAGGTCGCCCAACTCACCGGCGTACAGCTCGAGTCGGCGGAGCAGCTCGGGGAAGCCGCGGCGGCCGTGCTGTCGTACGGACCGAAGTGGGTGCTCGTCAAGGGCGGTCATCTTCCCGGTGACGCGGTCGACTTGCTCACCGACGGCGCCGAGGAGCACTGGTTCCGTGCCCCCCGCCTCGACAACCGGCACACGCACGGCACGGGCTGCACCCTCGCGTCCGCGATCGCGTCGCAGCTCGCGAAGGGGCAGTCCGTGCCGGAGGCGGTGGCGGTGGCCAAGGAGTACGTCACCGGGGCGATCGCGGCCGGGTTCGCACTCGGCGGCGGGATCGGGCCCGTGGACCACGCCTGGGCCCTCAGGCCTCCCGCAGGGCCGGGTACTCCCGCAGCCTGATGTCCGTGGCCGCCTTCTCGGTCAGCCGCTTGAAGAAACGGGCCAGCGGGCGCGAGGCGAGGACCCGGTACATCCGGTCGCGGCTGCGGATGCGCCGCTCGGTCGCCGGGGCGAAGAACGGGCCCGCGTTCCCGGAGATCTTCTGACAGCCCTTGGCGAAGTCCCGGATCCGGGACTCGTACTCGGCGAAGGCGGTGCGGAAGTCGCCGCCCGCGAGGGCGAGTTCACCGGCGAGGACATACGCGCCGACGCGCCGGCCGTCGGTGAGGGGGGCCAGCTCGACGAAGCAGACGTCGGGGGCGGGGCGCGGGTCTGTGATGGGTGCCGCGAGGGATACCCGAGCGCTTGTGCCGGCCCCGGCGGAGCGGGCCGTGAGCGCGTCCACCGCCTCGATCGCCAGCCGCGTCTTGCCCGCACCGCCGGGGCCGGTGAGCGTGACGAGCCGAGCGTCGGCCAAGAGGGTTCCGATGCGGGTGAGTTCGGGCTCGCGGCCCACGAAGCGGGTGAGCTGCCCCGGCAGGCGGCGCCGCTCGGGCTCCGTGCCCTGGAGCAGCTCCAGGTGCAGGGCGGACAGTTCGGGCGACGGATCGGCGCCCAGCTCGTCCGCGAGCGCGCGCCGGGCCTCCTCATACACCGTGAGCGCCTCCGCGGGCCGTCCGCCGGCCTGCAGGGCCCGCATCAGCTGCCCGTACAGCCGCTCGCTCAGCGGGTGGGCCGACAGCAGCGCCCGCAGCTCCGGCACGAGTCCCGGGCCGCCGCCGAGCGCCAGCTCGGCGTCGATGCGGTCCTGTACGGCGGCCAGCCTCAGCTCCTCGAACCGGGTGGCCTCGGCATGGGCGTCCGGGAGGTCGGGCAGGGCCGGTCCGCGCCAGAGGGCGAGGGCCTCGCGGAGCAGGGTCACGGCCTGCGTGTGATCACCGGCGTCGAGTGCCTCCCGCCCCGCCGTGGCCAGGCGCTCGAAACGGTGGGCGTCGACGGTCTCGGGGGAGGCGGCGAGGCGGTAGCCGGCCGGGCCGGCCTCGATGTCCGTGTGCGGGGTCAGACGGCGGCGCAGGCGGGAGATCTGGGACTGGAGGGCGTTGGCCACCCCGGAGGGCGGCTCGGCGCCGTACAGGCCGTCGGTGAGGCGCTGCGTGGAGACCGCGCGACCGGCGTCCAGGACCAGGAGGGTGAGCAGGGCGCGGGGGCGGGGGCCGCCGGGGTCGACGGGGGTGCCGTCGTCGGTGCGTACCTCCAAGGGGCCCAGGATGCCGAAGCGCATGCCCGGATTCTGGCAGGTCGGCCGGCTCGCCGGACGGGACTTTTCCGGCACGGCAAAAAGCCGGCCCACCCTGAGGTGGACCGGCTCAGTGCAGCGAACCAGCAGTGGCCGCGCGCTCAGCAGTGCGTCAGCGCGAGACCTTGCCGGCCTTGATGCACGAGGTGCAAGCGTTCACGCGCTTCGGCGTCCCGCCGACCACGGTACGGACGCGCTGGATGTTCGGGTTCCAGCGACGGGACGTACGGCGGTGCGAGTGCGAGATGTTGTTGCCGAAGCCCGGCCCCTTGCCGCAGACGTCGCAGTTGGCAGCCACGGGTCACTCCAAAGACTTCAGATGCACTTACGGTCGGATCCCGGCATGCCGGGATCGAGATCGCAGGATCAGAGATCTGAGTGGCGGTGCCAGGGGGAGAGCCCGATGGGATCGGGCAACCGGAGCAGCATACAACGACTGCACCAGTACAACGAAACTACCATGGCTGATCAGGGCCCCGCCCCCGGCCCTCTTCCGGCGGACACCGGCCCGGGGTCTACGCTGCGTCCAGTCCAGCAGCCCGAGGAGGCGCAGGTGGCGCAGGTGCCGCAGACATTCTTCGATGCTCTCGCGGTGCGCACCTGGTGCGGCCTCGCGCTGGAGGCGCTGGGACGCGCGCGCGAGGAGATCGACGCGATCAACGTCTACCCCGTGGCCGACGGGGACACCGGCACCAACCTGTATCTGACCGTGGAGTCCGCCGTCGCCGCGGTGGAGGCCGTCTTCGCGGCCCATGAAGTCGACTCCCGGGCCACGGGGAAGCCGGCGCTGGCCGACGCCGTGCGCGCGATGGCGCACGGGGCCCTCATAGGCGCCCAGGGAAACTCCGGGACGATCCTGGCCCAGCTGCTGCGCGGCATGGCGCAGGTCCTCGCCGCCGACGGTGAGACGCCTCACACCGACGGCTCCGGCCTCGGTCTCGCCCTGCGGCACGCGGCCGACTCGGCCCGTCAGGCCGTCGCGCACCCCGTCGAGGGCACGGTCCTGTCGGTCGCCTCGGCCGCGGCGGACGCCGCCGAGGGAGCGCGGGGCCACTGCGGCACGGTCGCACGCGCCGCCTACGAAGGGGCGCGTGTCGCCCTCGCCGCGACCCCGGGGCAGCTGGCCGTGCTGGGGCGCGCCGGGGTGGTGGACGCCGGCGGACGGGGGCTGGTGGCGGTGCTCGGGGCGCTGGTGGAGACGTTCACGGGGGAGGCGCCGGGCGCGGTCGCGGGTGCTGCGGGATACACGCGCGTGGAGGGCGACGAAGCAGCGCCCGGGAACACCCTCCTCGAAGAGGAGTGCGTCCCCTCCCCGCAGGTGGGCGGCCCCGCCTTCGAGGTGATCTATCTCCTGGAGGCCCAGGACGCCGCCGTGGACCGGCTGCGCGAGCGGCTCGACGGGCTCGGGGACTCGCTGGTCGTCGTCGGCGGGGACGGGCTGTGGAACGTGCACGTGCACGTGGACGACGCGGGCGCCGCCGTCGAGGCGGGCGTCGAGGCCGGGCGGCCGTACCGCATCCGGATCACCCACTTCGGGGCCGGCGACGTCCACACCACCGGCGCCGGGCGGCCGCCCCGGCCCAGGGTCCAGCGCGCCGTGGTGGCCGTCGTGCCCGGCGAGGGCCTGGCCGGGCTGTACACCGAGGCCGGCGCGACCACCGTGCTCGCGCGCCCCGGAGAGCCGCCCGCCAGCGGCGAGCTCGTGGAGGCGGTACGGCGGGCCCACGCGCGTGAGGTGGTGCTGCTGCCCAACGACGCCGACCTGCGCCACACCGCGGCCGCGGCGGCCGAGCAGGCCCGCGCCGAGGGCATCCGGGTCGCCCTGATCCCGACCCGCTCGGCGGTCCAGGGCATCGCCGCGCTCGCCGTGCACGAGCCGGAGCGCCGCTTCGACGAGGACGTCGTGTCGATGACCTCGGCGGCCGGCGCGACGCGCTACGCCGAGGTCGTCGTCGCCGAGCGCCAGTCCTGGACCATGGCCGGCATCTGCCAGGCCGGCGACGTGCTGGGCCTCATCGACGGCGACGTGGCCGTGATCGGCTCGGACGTCACGGCGGCCGCGGAGACCGTCCTGGACCGCATGCTCCAGGCCGGCGGCGAACTGGTCACCATCGTCCTCGGCGACGAGGCCCCCGAGTCCGCGGCCGCCCATCTGGAGGCACGCGTACGCGAGGCGTACCTCGCCGTCGACACGGTCGTGTACCGGGGCGGACGGCAGGGGGCACTGCTGCTGATCGGTGTCGAGTAGCCGCCAGAGAGCGGACGCCGGCCAACGGGTACAGCCCGGCCCTTACAGCACCCCCTGCTCCTCCACCACCTGCAGCAGCTGCTCCGCCTCCGCGCGGCGCCCCTGTGCCGTCTCGTCGGAGTCCCCGGCGCCGTCGTACGCCGCCAGCACCGCACGCGCGCGTGCCGCCGCGTGGGCGGGGCGGCTGAGGTCGGACTCCAGCCAGCCCGCGGCGAGTTCGGCGCCGGTGCGGCTGTCGAGGGCGTCCTCGCCGAGGGCGGCGAAGACCACGACCGCCTCGTCGATCTGCGCCAGAGCCTCCTCCAGCGTGGCCCGGATGGCGTCGTCGTCGGCGTCCTCCGCGGCCGAGCGGGCCAGCAGGTCGCCGAACTGGCGGTGGGTGTGGCCGAGTTCGGCGACCAGCCGCTCCCGGGCCTCCTCGTCGGCCTCGTCGGCGCCCAGCACCGTCGCGCACTCGCCGACCGCGGCCGCCATCAACTCCCGTGCCGCGTCGGCCCCGTCCTCGGCCCGCAGCGCCAGCCACGCGCGTGCGCGCAGGGACCGTACGAGCCCGTGGACGTTGCCGAGCGAGCGCCACAGCTCGCCCGCGCGCGCGTACGCCCGGTCCGCCTCGCCGGGCAGCCCCGCTGATCCCAACGACTCCGCGGCGAGGTGGGCGAGCGTCGCGTGGTCGTGCTGCTCGGGCCAGTGCCGGGCGATCTCGGCGGCCTGCAGACGCCGTTCGGCCGCCTCCCGGTGCTCGCCCAGCTCGCTCAGACAGTCGCCGAGCCACCACTGCGCCTGTACGACAGCGCCGTCGCCGTGCGTGTCGGCGCTCAGGTCGGGCAGCGCCGACTCCAGCACCTCGGCGGCCTCGGCCCACCGCCCCTGCCGCAGCAGCAGCCCGCCCAGCTGGTGCCGGGCCCAGGCGCCGAGCGTCGGGCTCTCGCCCGCCTCGTCGGCCCAGTGCGCCGCCTCCAGGGCGTGCTCGGCGGCCTCCACGGCCAGTCCCCGGCCACCGATCACCTCGGCGAGCTGGAGGTGCAGCTGGGCCCGCCCGACGGCCTCCAACTGCGCCCCGCCGTGCTCCAGAGCCGCCCGTAGTGCCCGCTCCGCCTCCGCGATGTCGCCCAGGTGGTGCGCCAATCCGGCCAGCCGGGCCTCGTACTCCACCGCGAACCAGGGCAGCCCGGCCCCCACGAACCCGGCCGAGGCCCGCCCGAACAACTCGACGGCCCCCTCCAGGTCCCCCCGCCGCACCGCCAACTCGGCCAGCATGGCCCGCGCCTCCGCCTCCCGCGAGGCGATCCGCACATCGTTCCCGGCATACCCGCCGACGAGCGCGAGCAGCTCACGGACGGCGCTCTCTGCGTCGTCGAGAACCGTTTCCGCAGAAGGCCGGCCGATCGAGCGTGCGCCCGCTGAGTCGCCACTGGGAGCCGCGCTTTCGGAGGTGCTCTCGGCACCGAGTCCGTCCGGGAGTGAGCCGTCCGCCGCGAGTGCCCCCGGGAAGCCGCCGTCGGCCGAATCCGCCTCGTCCTCCCAGCCGTTGTTCAGGCCGCCGTCCTCCGGTGTCCCGCCCGCCTCCTGCACGCGCCGCATCAGAACCCGCGCCCGCCCCATCAGCACCGACGCCGTCTGCCGCACCCCCGTCGCGTCGTCGGCGTACAGCGCCAGGACCTCGTCGTAGGGCTCGGCGACCGCCGCCAGTGCCTCGGCCACGTGGCCCGTCAGGGCCCGTACGTACGCCGCACGCGTGCGGGCCGCCAGCGCCTCTCCCAGGTCGCCTGCCTGCGCGTACAGCCCGGCGGCCCGCTCGAAGAGCTCGGCGCCCTCGGGGCCCCGGTCCATCGCCTCGTGGTCGACGATCTCCGCGCGGTCGCGGGCGTCCAGCTCGACGCCCGCGGCGGCCCGGGAGACCGCCGCCCACGCCTCGACCGCGTTCGGCTGCAGCGTGTCCGAAAGCCGCCGGGCCTCGGCCAGCAGGGCGGAGAGGTCGGGCCCGGTCTCACTGACGGGCGGCGGCGGTGCCACCGGCGGCGCGGAGACCCGGCGTACCGCGCGGACCCCGAGCGGCAGCCGGTCCACCAGCGGACGCTGCTCCATACGCGCGCGTGCGCGCTCACTGACGTGCGACGTCCCGTTGCGCTCGTCGAAGCGCGCCGCCAGCGCGAGGGCCTCCGCACGCGCGTGCGTGGCGAGTTCGCGCGCGGCCCATGTACGGCCGGCCGGTCCCGGCACCTCGCGGTCGCCCAGGCCCAGCTCGACCAGGCGCTCCATGAGCAGCGTCACCACGCCGAGGAAGTCCAGGCGGCTGCGCGGATGCCCGGTGTCCGTGAAGTACGCGGGCCGCTCCGCCAGCAGTTCCAGGCCGCGCGCCTCGTTGCCGGTCAGCGCGCAGAACTCCACGTGGTCCGCGTACGCGCCCCGCATGCTCTCCATGGACCGCACCAGCCGGAAGCCCCGCAGATGGTGGGCGCGCGCCTCGTCCGTGCGGCCCAGCCGCAGCAGGGGCGTCAGCGACGACGCGAGCACCGTGTGCGGCTCGTGCGCGCAGGTGAACTCGCCCTCCAGGACCGGCCGCCACAGCAGCAGCGCCTCCGCGTCCCGCTCCCGCTCCACCTGCCACCAGCCCTGCCCGTGCAGCTCGCACGCGTGGCAGTCGGCCATGGTGTCCCGGTCCGCCGCCAGCCACGCCGTGTACGCCCGCTCCGCGCGCGGGACGTCACCGACATGCGCGGCCACACTGAACTCGGCGCTGCGCACGGCACGTTCGGAGTGCCCGGCGAGCCGGTAGCGGTGCTCCATCTCGCCGAGCCACTTCTCGATCGAGGCGAGTGGGATGTGCGGCTGGTCGAGCATGCCGGCCGACATCCACTTGAAGACCCAGTGCAGCGAGTGCGTCTCGTACTCGTCGAACTCCTCGGGCCGCTCGTCCCACATGCGCAGCAGACGCGCGAAGGGGACGAACATCTTGTCCTTCTCGGAGCTGTAGTTGTAGACCTTCAGCTGGTGCCCGAGCGCCTCGATCACGGCGAGCGGGATGCCCAGCTTCTCGGCCTCGGCGAGCAGCTGCTCCGCGCGCGCGTTGCGGGCCGGCCCCTCCGGACGCTCGCCGTTCTCCGCCATCGCCCGGCGCAGGGAGTCGAAGTCCGTGATCTCGCTCATCAGTGAACGCCCCCCGAGGAGTTGCCCGTCGCGTCGGATTCGCCATGGGTCGCCCATTCCAGCAACCCGATGAACGCCCGGTTCAGCAGCGCCGTGTCCGCCGGCCTGAGCGGCCGCTGGGCCATGAGCAGCGCCTGCCCGTAGAGAGACTCCGTGGCGGTGCCGATCAGTTCCGCGTCACCCAGCGAACTGATCCTGCGCACCAGCGGGTTGAGATGGTTGAGCACCAGACGCGCGCGGGGAGCGCTGCCCCGCAGCGAGCCCAGAATCCCCGCCCACAGGTCGTCGGCCTGCTCCTCCGCCTCCGCGCGGGCCTGCTCGTGCCGGGCCGACCGGTCGTCCAGGTGCAGCGCGGGCACGGAGAGCGGATGGAAGGCCCGCAGGGCCACATCGCACCCCAGGGGATCGAGTTTCGCCCGCGCGGCCGCCAGGAAGCCGGACAGCGCCAGTTCCTCGGCCGGGTCCACGGCGTCCAGGTGCGCCGTCACGGTGTCCGCGTCCAGCTCGGCGACCACGGTTCCCGGCCGCACCGACGGCAGCGCCTCGATCAGCTCGCTGTCGTACGTGTAGCCGCCGTTGATCACCCCGACGCCCTGCGCGGACGCGATCGGCGCGACCTGCCGGTACTCCTCGACGGTCCGCGTGAAGTGCACCACCGGGTGCCGCTGCGCGAACTCCTCCAGCGACAGCCGCCCGTCGGTGGTCTCGAAGGGCAGCCACGGCAGCATCGTCCGCAGCATCTCCCTGTCGTGCCGCGCCAGGGACTTCACGCCCAGGTGGTGCACCGACAGGAAGGCCCCCAGCCGTTCCGGATCGCCGGCCGCGAGCCCGGTCAGCCAGGACCGAATCCTTTCGCCGAGCGCCTCCCGTACGGCCGCCAGCGTCTCGTCCTCGTACAGCGACTCGCGCGAGGCCGTGGGACGCAGACTGTCCGTGTCCAGCACGCAGCGCACGAAGAACGCCCAGTCGGGCAGCAGCTGTTCGGCCCGCTCGGTCAGCAGCATGCCCTTCAGGTGCACGCGATGGGTCGCCCGCTGAGCCGGACTCACCGCCGACGGCAGCACGTACGCCACGCCCCGGATCCCGGCGAGCGGCACGTCCAGCTCGATCGAGTCCAGCGGGGTGAAGCCGAACAGCTCGTGACAGTGCCGGGCCAGCGCCACGCGCCGGTTGGCGGGGGAGGGGTACGAGCGGTCCCAGGGCGCCGGCAGATCGGTGACCGCCTCCTCGCCCACCCGGACGTCGTACGGCAGCAGCGACCCGAAGTCCCGCGCCAGCGTGAGCACCCGCTCCGGCGTCAGCCACTCCCCGGCCCCCGCCCGCGCCACCAGGTGCACGGTGGTGCCCGGTTCGGGCCGGGCCTCGTGCGGCAGCGTCCGCACGGTGTACGAACCGTCGTCGCTCGCCGTCCACTCCACGGGCGCCGCGTCCGGAGTCCGCGCGCTGCGGCTGACCACCCGGATCCGCTCGGCCACCACGAAACACGCGAGCAGCCCGATGCCGAACTGCCCGAGAAAGTCCGAGCGAACCTCCTGAATCCCCTCGGCCCGCTTGGAACTGCGCCCGATGGTGGCGAGCAGGTTGTGCACGTCCGTCTCGGTGAGCCCGATCCCCGTGTCCTCGACACGCAGCGAGCCGGCCTCGGCGTACAGCCGCACCCGGGCCGGGGCGTCGGGCTGCCCGGCGCGCCGGGCGGTGATGGCGTCCACGGCGTTCTGCAGCAGCTCGCGCAGATAGACCTTGGGACTGGAGTAGAGGTGGTGCGAGAGGAGGTCCACCAGGCCGCGCAGGTCGACCTGGAACGTATGAGGTGTCTGGGATGACTGTGAGGTCTGGGAGTCCATCGTCGCAGCGCCGGTGGGGGGACTTGCGGTCGGCGCGGGGTCGGGCGGTCCCTGGTGGGGCGGTGACCGCGGGGGATGGCCGGAGCGCGCCATCCTAGGGCCGGAACAGCCCGCCTGACCAGGGGTTTCCCGAGACGTATACGGGATTGTCAGTGGTGTGGTGTGCAATGGATCTCGTGCCCGCACTGGAAGAACCACTGAAGAAGGTGCTCGGACCACCCACCGCGAAGGTGATGGCCGAGAACCTCGGCCTGCACACCGTCGGCGACCTCCTGCACCACTACCCGCGCAGATACGAGGAGCGCGGCCAGCTCACCCACCTCGCCGACCTCCCCCTGGACGAGCACGTCACGGTGGTCGCGATGGTCGCCGACGCCCGCCTGCACACCTTCGCCTCGGCCAAGGCCCCGCGCGGCAAGGGCCAGCGCCTGGAAGTCACCATCACCGACGGCAGCGGCCGTCTCCAGCTGGTCTTCTTCGGCCACGGCGTCCACAAGCCCCACAAGGAGCTCCTGCCGGGCACACGCGCGATGTTCGCGGGCAAGGTCTCCGTCTTCAACCGCCGCCTGCAACTCGCCCATCCCGCCTACGAGTTGCTACGAGGCGACAGCGACGAGACGGTCGAGACCTGGGCCGGCGCCCTCATCCCCATCTACCCCGCCACCGCCAAGCTGGAGTCCTGGAAGATCGGCAAGGCGATCCAGACGGTCCTGCCCAGCGCCCAGGAAGCGGTCGACCCCCTCCCCGCCACCCTCCGCGAGGGCCGCGGCCTGGTCACCCTCCCCGAGGCCCTCCTCAAGATCCACCGCCCGCACACCAAGGCCGACATCGAGGACGCCCGCTCCCGCCTCAAGTGGGACGAGGCCTTCGTCCTCCAGGTCGCCCTCGCCCGCCGCCGCCACGCCGATGCCCAACTCCCGGCGGTCGCCCGCAAACCCAAGCCCGACGGCCTCCTCACCGCCTTCGACGACCGCCTCCCCTTCACCCTCACCGAGGGCCAGCAGAAGGTCTCGAAGGAAATCTTCGACGACCTGGCGACGGAACATCCGATGCACCGGCTGCTGCAGGGAGAGGTCGGTTCGGGCAAGGCCCAGCCCCTCGACGCGCTCGTGCTCACCCCTGTCGGATTCCGCCGGATGGGCGACCTGAGGGTGGGGGACGAAGTGGTCGTGCCGGACGGGGAGACCGCGTTCATCGACGGCGTCTTCCCGCAGGGAGAGCGTGACGTCTGGCGGCTGCTGCTGTCCGACGGGAGTTCCGTCGAATGCGACGACGAGCACCTCTGGATCGTCGGCACGAGCCGTGGGTGGCATCGAGGCCGGCCCCCCAAAGTCATGACCACTCGAGAGATCCGTCTCGACACGTTCGAGGCGAACGGATCCTCGAAGTGGTACATCCCAGCCGCGACGCCGGTGGACCTCGGGGGCGATTTTGGGCTCCCTCTGGATCCGTACGTGTTCGGACTCCTCCTCGGGGACGGTTCATTCCGGCACGACCTGCGTCTGTCCACCATGGACGACGAGATGCGTGCGGCCGTGATCCAGACCTTGCGTGACCTGAACCTGTGGGGTGTCACGTCACACGGAAAGTTCGTGCCGGACGAGTTCAAGAACACCTCGGTCAAGAATCGTCTGGCTCTGCTGCAAGGTCTCCTGGACACCGAAGGCACCGTGCACGCGGACGGCTTGAGCATCTCGCTCTGTCCGGCTTCGCGCAGGCTCGCGGACGACGTCGCCTGGCTGGTGCGTTCGCTGGGCGGCCGCGCGCGAGTGCTCCCGAACCGTGCCGGGTTCCACGTCTCGGTGGCGCTCCCCGACGAGTACCCGCCGTTCCGGCTGCCCCCAAAGGCCGACCGCGTACGGTCCCGCCCGAAAGACGACACATTCCGACGCGGAATCCGCGCGGTGGAGTACGTGGGCCGCAAGCCGGTCCAGTGCATCAGCGTGGACCATCCCAGCCACGCGTACATCACCGACAACTTCGCGGTGACCCACAACACGATGGTGGCCCTGCGCGCCATGCTCGCCACCGTCGACGCGGGCGGTCAGGCGGCCATGCTCGCGCCCACCGAAGTGCTTGCCCAGCAACACCACCGTTCCATCGTCGAGATGATGGGGGAGCTGGCCGAAGGCGGGATGCTTGGTGGCGCCGACCACGCCACCAAGGTGGTGCTGCTGACCGGCTCGATGGGGACGGCCGCACGCCGGCAGGCGATGCTCGACCTGGCCACCGCCGAGGCCGGGATCGTGATCGGCACGCACGCGCTGATCGAGGACAAGGTCCAGTTCCACGACCTCGGCCTGGTCGTGGTCGACGAACAGCACCGCTTCGGCGTCGAACAGCGGGACGCCCTACGAGGCAAGGGCAAGCAGCCACCCCACCTCCTCGTCATGACGGCGACGCCCATCCCCCGCACCGTCGCCATGACCGTCTTCGGCGATCTGGAGACCTCGGTCCTCGACCAACTCCCGGCCGGCCGTTCTCCGATCGCCAGCCATGTCGTCCCGGCCGCCGACAAGCCCCACTTCCTGGCCCGCGCCTGGGAGCGGGTCCGCGAGGAGGTCGGCAAGGGCCATCAGGCGTACGTCGTCTGCCCCCGCATCGGTGACGAGGAGGACGACCCGAAGAAGTCCGGCAAGAAGAAGTCCCCGGAGGACGAGGCGGAGAAGCGCCCCCCGCTGGCCGTCCTGGACATCGCCGACCAACTCGCCAAGGGCCCCCTCAACGGCCTCCGCGTAGAAGTCCTGCACGGCCGCATGCACCCCGACGACAAGGACGCGGTCATGCGCCGCTTCGCCGCCGGAGACACCGACGTCCTGGTCGCCACCACGGTCATCGAGGTGGGCGTCAACGTCCCGAACGCCACCGCCATGGTCATCATGGACGCCGACCGCTTCGGCGTCTCCCAGCTCCACCAGCTACGAGGCCGGGTCGGCCGGGGCTCGGCGGCAGGCCTCTGCCTCCTGGTCACCGAGATGCCGGAGGCGAGCGCGGCCCGCCAGCGCCTGAACGCGGTGGCGTCGACGCTGGACGGCTTCGAACTCTCCCGCATCGACCTGGAACAGCGCCGCGAGGGCGACGTCCTGGGCCAGGCCCAGTCGGGGGCCCGGTCCAGCCTGCGAGTACTTGCGGTCATCGAGGACGAGGAGGTCATCGCGGAGGCGAGAGAGGAGGCGGCAGCGGTCGTGGCGGCAGATCCGGAGCTGACCAACCTTCCAGGCCTGCGAACTGCCCTGGACGCCCTCTTGGACGAGGAAAGGGAGCAGTACCTGGAAAAGGGCTGAACCGGACCCACCCGGGGGCGCGGGGCGGTAATCCATATGCGGCTACCGTCGCGCGGGCGCGACCAGCCACACTGATACCTGAAGCCGCCCACCACCAAGGACCAAAGATGACCCGCGTGATCGCCGGCGCAGCCGGCGGACGTCGACTGGCCGTGCCGCCAGGCACCGGCACTCGCCCCACCTCCGACCGCGCACGCGAAGGCCTCTTCTCCACCTGGCAGTCCCTCCTGGGCGCCCCCCTCAACGGCGAACGAGTCCTCGACCTCTACGCCGGTTCGGGAGCAGTCGGCCTCGAAGCCCTCTCCCGAGGCGCGAGCCACACCCTCCTCGTCGAGGCGGACGCAAGAGCGGCCAGGACAGTCCGGGAGAACGTGAAATCACTCGGCCTTCCCGGCGCCGAGGTGAGGGCGGGCAAAGCCGAACAGATCATCCACACGCCGGCGCCGACAGACCCGTACGACATCGTCTTCCTCGACCCCCCGTACGTTGTCCCAGATCACGATCTTCGGGAGATTCTCCTCACACTCCGCTCTGGGGGCTGGCTCGCGCCGGAGGCTCTCGTCACCGTGGAGCGCAGCACCAGAGGCGGTGATTTCCGGTGGCCGGACGGCTTCGAAGCGATCCGGGCCCGGCGTTACGGCGAGGGAACGTTTTGGTACGGTCGCGCCGCCTCTACGTGCGAAGACGCACGATGACCGGACCGGAGAGCGAGGGATCACAAGTGCGCCGCGCCGTCTGTCCCGGGTCGTTCGACCCGATCACCAACGGACACCTCGACATCATTTCCCGCGCCTCCCGTCTGTACGACGAGGTCTATGTCGCGGTGATGATCAACAAGTCCAAGAAGGGCCTGTTCGAGATCGACGAGCGGATCGACCTGATCCGCGAGGTCACCGCCGAGTACGGCAACGTGATCGTGGAGGCCTTCCACGGCCTGCTCGTCGACTACTGCAAGCAGCGCGACATCCCGGCGATCGTCAAGGGCCTGCGCGCGGTCAGCGACTTCGACTACGAGCTGCAGATGGCCCAGATGAACAACGGCCTGTCGGGCGTCGAGACGCTCTTCGTGCCGACCAACCCGACCTACAGCTTCCTGTCCTCCTCGCTCGTCAAGGAGGTCGCGACCTGGGGCGGAGACGTCTCCCACCTGGTGCCGCCGCTGGTCCTGGAGGCCCTCAACAAGCGCCTGCGCGGGGACTGATGGGCGACTGACGGTCCACTGATGCCGATGGGGCTACAGTCGTCCCGTCCGTCTCCAACACGTCGGTAGTCCGACACATCGGTAGAGAGTGGCGAGCACACGGTGGACGTGCAGAAGAAGCTCGACGAGATCGTCGCGGCGGTCTCCAGCGCCCGGTCGATGCCCATGTCGGCGTCGTGCGTGGTCAACCGCGCGGAACTGCTCGCCCTGCTGGAGGAGGTGCGCGAGGCGCTGCCGGGCTCCCTCGCGCAGGCCCAGGAACTGATCGGCGGCCGGGAGCAGATGGTCGAGCAGGCCCGCCAGGAGGCCGAGCAGATCATCCAGAGCGCGCACGCCCAGCGCGGCTCGCTGATCTCCGACACCGAGATCGCCCGCCGCTCCCAGACGGAGGCCGACCGGATCCTCGCCGAGGCCCGCCAGGAGGCCGAGGAGATCCGGGCCGAGGCCGACGACTACGTCGACTCCAAGCTCGCCAACTTCGAGGTGGTCCTCACCAAGACCCTCGGCTCGGTCGGCCGCGGCCGCGAGAAGCTGCTGGGCACGGGTCCGGGCCTGGACGAGCAGGGCTACGAGGACGAGGACGCCCCGGAGCGCAGCCATGACCCGGAAACCCTGCGCAAGGACGCCGACGCCTACGTGGATGTCAAACTGGGCGCCTTCGAGGCGGTTCTGGCCAAGACCCTGGAGGCGGTCGGCCGCGGCCGGCAGAAGCTGCACGGCCGTATCGCCACCGACGACCTCAGCGCCCTCGCCGACGACACCACGTCCTTCCAGCACTCCAGCGACGCCGACTACCTGGCCGACCTCACGGCGCTCGCCGAGCAGGACACCGCTGCCGCCGCTGCCGAGCAGCAGCAACCCGCCCAGCAGCAGGACTACGCCCAGCCGGAGCCGGCGTACGGCTACCAGCAGCAGAGCGACGCCTACGCGGGCGGCTACCAGCAGCAGGCGTACGCACAGCAGGACGCGTACGGCTACCAGCAGGCCGACCCGTATGCCTACCAGGGCTACGACACCGGCCAGCACGCCGTGTACGACCCGAACCAGGCCCATCAGACGCAGCAGGCACATCAGGCACATCAGGCACAGCAGTCGTACGCCCTCGACGAGACCAGCCTCTTCGACACCGGCATGATCACGCCCGAGCAGCTGAAGGCCTACGAGCAGGGGCGCGGCCAGTAAGGGACCACCGGATTGGGCCGTCAGCGAAAGGTCCAGTATCCTGGCTCTTCGGTCGCGCGTACGTCCGCGATCAACGCTGCCCGGGGACACCGAAGGGCAGTGTCCCTCTGAGTTCAAAGATCGAAAGCAGGCATGGCCCCCAACGCTCGCCTCGACCATCGAAACCCTCTCGTGTTCGACACACACGAGCTGGGTCGGCGTCCTGGTGCGCTGCAGCGGCTGACCCGCTCGATCGACGCTCCCAAGGACCTCGGTATCCAGGGAGTCATCGGAGTGCCGGAAGGCGCCCCGGTGGAGCTCGAACTCCGACTCGAGTCGGTCATGGAAGGTGTGCTTGTCACAGGCACCGCCCGTGCGCAGGCCGAGGGGGAGTGCGTAAGGTGTCTGGAGCCGCTTCAGCTGGACGTCGAAGCGGAATTCCAGGAGATGTTCTCGTACCCTGACGCCGATGACCGGGGCCGCCCCAAGGCGGAGCCGGTCGACGACGCCGAGGAAGACGAGGACAGGCTCTTCATCGAGGACGGCCTGTTCGACCTCGAGCCCGTGCTGCGTGATGCGGTGGTGCTCGCACTGCCGATGCAGCCGGTGTGCCAGGACGACTGTCTGGGCCTGTGCTCCGAGTGCGGAGCGCGGCTCACGGACGACCCGGACCACCACCACGACGCCGTCGACATCCGTTGGGCGGCACTGCAGGGACTCGCCGGTTCACTCGAAGACGGCGAGAAGGACGAGATGAGCGGCGCCGAAGCGGGCGTCGACGAGAAGCAGGAGAAGTAGCCGTGGCTGTTCCGAAGCGGAAGATGTCGCGCAGCAACACGCGCCACCGCCGGTCGCAGTGGAAGGCTGCGGTCCCCACCCTGGTTGCGTGCGAGCGCTGCCACGAGCCCAAGCAGCAGCACATTGCGTGCCCGTCTTGCGGCACCTACAACAAGCGCCAGGTCCTCGAGGTCTGAGCGGCTGGTGAGAGGCACCGTGTCCACTGCCAAGAAGGCGGATGACGCCATGGCGGACCCACCCGCCAAGAAGAAAGCGGACAACACGGCCTCGTCCCACACGCTTCTGGAAGGGCGGCTCGGGTACAAGCTCGAGTCCGCCCTTCTGGTGCGAGCGCTGACCCACCGTTCGTACGCGTACGAGAACGGCGGTCTGCCGACCAACGAGCGGCTGGAGTTCCTCGGGGACTCCGTGCTCGGCCTGGTCGTCACGGACACGCTGTACAACACCCACCCCGACCTGCCCGAAGGCCAGCTGGCCAAGTTGCGGGCCGCGGTGGTCAATTCGCGTGCGCTGGCGGAGGTCGGTCGCGGCCTGGAACTCGGCTCCTTCATCCGGCTCGGCCGGGGTGAAGAGGGCACGGGGGGCCGGGACAAGGCGTCCATCCTCGCCGACACCCTGGAAGCGGTGATCGGCGCGGTCTATCTCGATCAGGGCCTCGACGCGGCCTCCGAACTGGTGCACCGCCTGTTCGACCCGCTCATCGAGAAGTCCTCGAACCTCGGAGCCGGCCTGGACTGGAAGACCAGCCTCCAGGAGCTCACCGCGACCGAAGGCCTCGGCGTGCCCGAGTACCTGGTCTCGGAGACCGGCCCCGACCACGAGAAGACCTTCACTGCTGCCGCCCGCGTCGGAGGCGTCTCGTACGGCACCGGCACCGGCCGCAGCAAGAAGGAGGCGGAGCAGCAGGCCGCCGAGTCCGCCTGGCGGTCCATCCGGGCCGCGGCGGACGAGCGAGCCAAGAAGGCGGCGGCCGAGAAGGCCGCCGAGGCCGACGAAGAAGGCCCTACATCCGTCTCTGCCTGATGAACAGCGCATCCTGAGCGCCCGCCCCGACCCCGGGGCGGGCGCTCGGTCCATCCACAGTGCGTAAGGCAGGGGACGCTGTCCCCTCCGGTCGAGCTGGGGCGGCGGACGTCGAGCGGGCGATCGAGCTCCTGACCCCGCTCGCCGACGAGGGCGGTCACGTCCGCGGTGAGCTGGCCAACTCCTGCGCAGTGCCGACCGGACGGACGAGTGGCGGGGGGCTCTGGAGGAGGCCGGCACCCTGCTGACCAGGGGGCTCACCGCCGGCGGCCGCGTCCTGCCCAACGGATCGGCGGAGTGACGGCGGGACCGGGTTAGGCTGCGGACACGCGTTCCCGGATCCAGCATCCGATGCCCGGAACCAGCAGGCCGAGCAGAAGGAGAGAAGTGCCCGAGTTGCCCGAGGTCGAGGTCGTCCGGCGTGGACTGGAGCGGTGGGTCGCCCATCGCGTGGTCGCCGACGCCGAGGTGCTGCACCCGCGTGCCGTCCGGCGTCACATCGCCGGCGCCGATGACTTCGCGCACCGTCTGAAGGGCCACCGGGTGGGCGTCCCGAGCCGTCGCGGCAAGTACCTGTGGCTGCCCCTGGAGGACACCCACCAGTCGGTTCTGGCGCACCTCGGCATGAGCGGCCAGCTGCTGGTCCAGCCGGACACGGCCCCGGACGAGAAGCACCTCAGGATCCGCGTCCGTTTCGCGGACGAACTGCACACCGAGCTCCGCTTCGTCGACCAACGCACCTTCGGCGGCCTGTCGTTGCACGACAACACCCCCGAGGGTCTGCCCGACGTCATCGCGCACATCGCCCGCGACCCCCTCGACCCGCTGTTCGACGACGAGGCCTTCCACCAGGCCCTGCGCCGCAAGCGGACGACGATCAAACGGGCCCTGCTGGACCAGTCGTTGATCAGTGGAGTCGGCAACATCTATGCGGACGAGGCCCTTTGGCGCGCCCGCGTGCACTACGAGCGTCCGACGGCCGGCTTCACGCGCCCGCGCACGGCCGAACTCCTGGGCCACGTACGGGACGTGATGGACGCGGCGCTCGCCGTGGGCGGCACCAGCTTCGACAGCCTCTACGTCAACGTCAACGGAGAGTCCGGGTACTTCGACCGGTCGCTCGACGCGTACGGCCGTGAGGGGCTGCCGTGCAAGAGGTGCGGTACGCCGATGCGCAGGCGGCCCTGGATGAACCGCTCCAGCTACTTCTGCCCGCAGTGTCAGAGGGCGCCGCGCGTCTCGTCGTAGCGCATCCGGGCGGCGAGGACGTCGTCCATGCGCCCCTCCAGCAGGTGGATCAGGTCCAGTAGCCGCTCGGCGACCTCATGGCCGAGCGGGGTGAGCTCGTAGTCCACGCGGGGCGGGTTCGTCGGCTGGGCCTCGCGGTGGACCAGGCCGTCGCGCTCCAGCGCGTGCAGTGTCTGGGACAGCATCTTCTCGCTGACGCCGTCGACGCGGCGGCGCAGCTCGTTGAAGCGCAGGGAACCCTCGTGCAGGGCGCCCAGCGTCAGCGTGCCCCAGCGTCCCGTGACGTGCTCCAGCGTGCCGCGCGAGGGACAGGCCTTGGCGAACACGTTGAACGGGAGGTCCTGTACCTCCGGGAGCCCCTGCGTGGTGTCCATGTCGCATAGCGTACTCGAACGCAGCGCTAACCAACAGGTTGCACTAACCAGAAGTTAGTGCTTCCCTTTGGTTATTGCTCGTGACCTGCTTATCCATCCCAGGAGTACGCACCATGACCACCCCTGTTGTCTCCATCGCCTACCACTCCGGCTACGGCCACACCGCCGTTCTCGCCGAGGCCGTCCGTGCCGGTGCCGTCGAGGCCGGCGCCGAGGTCCACCTGATCAAGGTCGACGAGATCACCGACGAGCAGTGGGCGGTGCTGGACGGCTCGGACGCCATCGTCTTCGGCTCACCGACCTACATGGGTACCGCGTCCGGCGCCTTCCACGTCTTCGCCGAGGCGTCCTCGAAGCGCTGGTTCGGTCAGGACTGGAAGGACAAGCTGGCCGCGGGTTTCACCAACTCGGGTTCCAAGAGCGGCGACAAGCTGCACACCCTGCAGTTCTTCCAGATCCTCGCAGGTCAGCACGGCATGCACTGGGTCAACCTCGGCCTGCACCCCGGCTGGAACAACAGCGAGGGCTCGGAGCACGACCTCAACCGCCTCGGTGTCTTCGCCGGCGCCGCGGCCTCGACCAACGTCGACGAGGGCCCGGACGCCGTCCACAAGGCGGACATCAAGACCGCCGAACACCTGGGCCGCAGGGTCACGGAGACGGCGAAGGTGTTCGGAGCGGGACGCGCCCAGGTCGGCTAGTAGCCGAAGTCCTGCGTCCACCAGGGGCCACCCGACCCGAAGTGCACGCCGACCCCCAGGGTCTTGAAGTCGCAGTTCAGTATGTTGGCCTTGTGCCCGGGGCTGCTCATCCAGGCATCCATCACCGCGGCCGCGTCGGCCTGCCCCCGGGCTATGTTCTCGCCCCCGAGGTTGGTTATGCCGAGCTTCGCCGCCCGGTCCCACGGGGTCGCCCCACTCGGGTCGGTGTGGTCGAAGAAGTCCTGCGCGGCCATGGCGTCGCTGAAGTTCTCCGCCAGCTCCGACAGCGAGCTGTTCGCGGCGACGGGGCTGCAGCCGACCTTGGCCCGCTCGTCGTTCACCAGCTTCAGCACCTCGGCCTCGGCGGCGGCCTGCGCGGTCACCGCCACCGCGGAGGTCTGCGGAGCCGAGGTCTCCTTCTTCGAGGGCGTCGTCTTCGGCTTCTTGCTGGGCGTCGTCTTCGGCTTCTTCGTCGGCGCCTCGCTCGGCGCGGCCGTGGAGGCGGACACGCTCGGCGAAGGTGAGGGAGAGGACGCGCGGTCGGAGTCACGGCTCGTCGAGGAGCCGTCGTCCCGGCCCTGGACGCTGCCCGCGGTGCCGCCCTGCTCGCTCGCCGAGTTGGTCGGCGAGCTCGCGGCCTGCACCTTGTCGCCGCCGTCACCGCCACCGAGCTTGTAGTTCTGCAGCCCCGGTACCGCGCCGGTGGCCACCGCCACCGTGCCGATCGCGACGGCCGCCGAGACCCCGAGCAGCCCGGTCTTCACCGGCGTGGCGACCCTCTTCTTGCGCCGGCGGGAACCACCGCCCCGCCCGTCCCTGCCGCGGGCGAGCCCGTGCTCGGGGAAGACCGTGGTGTAGTCCTCCTCCGTGGCGAACAGGTACGCGGCGCTGCGCGCGGAGGCCTCGGTGTACCCGTCGGGGTTCGGAGGGGGGTTCAGATACGGGGCGCTGCCCGTCCCGGACCGGTTGACGCCGCCGAACGCCTGCGGCGGGTCGTAGCTGTAGTCATAGGTGTGCGAGTTCTGCTGGGGGATGTAGCTGCCCGTGTACGAGCCGTCCGTACCTGTGACCCCCGTGGCGCGGCCCGTGGCGGCGCGGCCGGCGGCGGAGCGTCGGTGGCGTCCCATGTGTCCTGGCCTTCCTCGTCATGGCGGTCGACACGTCCCCCCGGGTCAACCATGATCACGAAACCCACACCTTCGAGTGAGTTTCGTATGAGATTCATTGGCAGGGGACGGTACCGCATGGCGCCAGAGGGGGAAGTGCCCAGAGAGACATTGGCCGGTTAGGTTGCCCCCATGAGCGAGGATGTGCGACTGGTCGCCTGGGTGCGTGGACGCGTGCAAGGTGTGGGTTTCCGCTGGTTCACGCGGGCCAAGGCCCTGGAGCTCGGCTCCCTGAGTGGTTTTGCTCTCAATTTGGGGGACGGACGGGTCCAGGTGGTCGCGGAGGGTCCACGGGAGCGCTGTGAGGGACTTTTGGACTGGCTCCAGGGTGACGACACGCCCGGACGTGTGGAGGGTGTCACCGAGATCTGGGACACACCCCGGGGGGGTTACGACGGCTTCGCCATCCGCTGAGGTCTTTCTGTAAAACGACCCCGGCGGAAGCGGAGGGACATGCCACTGGCAGGTGCCCCGAGCAGAAATGTGCTGGTGGTTGCCAAGAACCGCTTGTTCTGGCAGGCTCCGCACGCAAGGATGATCGTGACGCCCTGAGGGGCCCGCAGGAGTCGCAGCACCGCCGGTTTCAGGCCGTCTGCCCCCGGGTTGCCCGCCAATGCGGGGCGTGATCGTGTTGACCGTCAAACTTTTTGGTGAGACGCTGAATGCACCCCGCGCACCTTAGCTGTTTGGCATGGATGAACGGCAGCACAAACTCAACAGTGCCAAGCATCGCGGGTGCGAATCCCTCACGACCCACACCGCTTCGGTCGGTCACTCAGTGTGGAGGACCATCCATCATGGCAAAGGCGCTTCTCGGTTACGTCGGCGGCTCCGACCCGCGACTCATTGCCGAGATGCGACGGCTCCAGCAGCGCGTACAGGACCTCGAATCCGAGCTCGTACGGATCCAGGCCGAGAACGACGCGCTCGCGGCTGCCGCTTCTCACGACTCGCTTCTGGAGAGCATCGACGCACACCAGGCGGAGCCTGCGCTCACCTGATCACTGCTCGAACAACGACAGCAGTGGTTGGGCTGCCCGTGTCAACCGCTTAAGTTGTCAGAGTTTGCAAGGGACGCTTCGGCGTCCCTTCTTTCTTGCCCCCGCGCACCCTTTCACTCTCTTAACGTTTGGTGTGCCCTGCACGTTCAAGGGTGAAACCGCGGGTTCATGGAGTGAGATACCGGCGGAAGGTAGAGTCCAGCGGCGTGCACCTCAAGGCCCTGACCCTCCGTGGGTTCAAGTCGTTCGCCTCGGCGACCACGCTCCGGTTCGAGCCGGGCATCACGTGTGTCGTGGGACCGAACGGCTCGGGCAAGTCCAATGTCGTGGACGCCCTGAGCTGGGTCATGGGCGAGCAGGGTGCCAAGTCGCTGCGCGGCGGCAAGATGGAGGACGTCATCTTCGCCGGTACCACGGGGCGTCCCCCGCTGGGCCGCGCCGAGGTGTCCCTGACCATCGACAACTCCGACGGCGCGCTGCCCATCGAGTACGCCGAGGTCACCATCACGCGGATCATGTTCCGCAACGGCGGCAGCGAGTACCAGATCAACGGCGACACCTGCCGCCTCCTGGACATCCAGGAACTCCTCTCCGACTCCGGCATCGGCCGCGAGATGCACGTCATCGTCGGCCAGGGCCAGCTCGACTCCGTCCTGCACGCCGACCCGATGGGCCGCAGAGCCTTCATCGAAGAGGCCGCAGGCGTCCTCAAACACCGCAAGCGCAAGGAGAAGGCCCTCCGCAAGCTCGACGCGATGCAGGCCAACCTCGCGCGCGTGCAGGACCTGACCGACGAACTCCGTCGCCAGCTCAAGCCCTTGGGCCGCCAGGCGGCGGTAGCCCGACGGGCCGCCGTCATCCAGGCAGACCTCCGGGACGCCCGCCTCCGACTCCTCGCCGACGATCTCGTACGACTGCGCCAGGCGCTGCGGACCGAGATCGCCGACGAGGCCGCGCTCAAGGAACGCAAGGAAGCCGCCGAGCAGGAGCTGAAGAAGGCCCTGCAGCGCGAGGCCCTCCTGGAGGACGAGGTCCGCCGCCTCACCCCGCGCCTCCAGCGGGCCCAGCAGACCTGGTACGAGCTCTCCCAGCTCGCCGAGCGCGTCCGAGGCACCATTTCGCTGGCCGACGCGCGCGTGAAGAGCGCGACCTCAGTACCGCCCGAGGAGCGGCGCGGACGCGACCCCGAGGACATGGAGCGCGAGGCCCACCGCATCCGCGAGCAGGAGGCCGAGCTCGAAGCGGCCCTCGAAGCGGCCGAGCACGCCCTGGAGGACACGGTCGCCCACCGCGCCGAGCTGGAGCGCGAGCTCACCCAGGAGGAACGCCGCCTCAAGGACGTGGCCCGCGCCATCGCCGACCGCCGAGAGGGCCTGGCCCGCCTGGGCGGCCAGGTCAACGCGGCCCGCTCCCGCGCATCCTCCGCCCAGGCCGAGATCGACCGTCTGGCCGCGACGAGGGACGAGGCCCAGGAACGCGCCGTGGCCGCCCAGGCGGAGTACGAGGCCCTGCAGGCCGAGGTCGACGGACTCGACGCCGGCGACGCCGCACTCGCCGAACAACACGACGCGGCCAAGCAGCAGCTGGCCGAGGCGGAAGCAGCCCTGTCCGCGGCGCGAGAGTCGGCCACGGCAGCGGAGCGCAAGCGCGCGGCGACCCAGGCCCGGCACGAGGCACTGGCACTGGGCCTGCGCCGCAAGGACGGTACGGGCGCGCTGCTCGCGGCGAAGGATCGTCTCAGCGGGCTTCTGGGCCCGGCGGCGGAACTCCTGACGGTGACACCGGGCCACGAGGCGGCCCTGGCGGCGGCTTTCGGCGCGGCGGCGGACGCGATCGCGGTGACGTCCCCGTCCGCGGCGGCGGACGCGATCCGCCTGCTCCGTAAGCAGGATGGAGGCCGAGCGTCTCTGTTGCTGGCGGGAGAAGGTAACTGCGCGACCAGCCACGATGGACCAGCAGACGTCCAACGACCTTATGCGGCTGATCTCGTCCGCGCCCCCTCCGACCTCACACCCGCCATCCGCCGTCTCCTCCACGGCATCGTCGTGGTCGGCACCCTCGAAGACGCCGAAGACCTCGTCTACTCCCACCCCGACCTCACCGCCGTCACCGCAGAAGGCGACCTCCTCGGCGCCCACTTCGCCCACGGCGGCTCCGCCGGCGCCCCCAGCCTCCTCGAAGTACAGGCCTCCGTGGACGAGGCCGCAGCCGAACTCGAGGAGCTGGCAGTCCGCTGTGAGGAACTCACCGAGGCCCAGCACGCGGCCACCGACCGCCGCAAGGAATGTGCCGTACTCGTAGAGGAGTTGGGGGAGCGCCGCAGGGCCGCCGACCGTGAGAAGTCCGCCGTGGCCCAGCAGCTCGGCCGCCTCGCGGGACAGGCCAGGGGCGCGGCAGGAGAGGCCGAGCGCTCGGTCGCAGCCGCCGCCCGCGCGCAGGAAGCCCTCGACAAGGCCCTCCAGGACGTCGAGGAACTCGCCGAGCGCCTGGCCGTCGCCGAGGAGATGCCGGTCGAGGAGGAGCCCGACACCTCCGTACGGGACCGTCTCGCCGCCGACGGCGCCAACGCCCGCCAGACCGAGATGGAGGCCCGCCTCCAGGTCCGTACGCACGAGGAACGCGTCAAGGGCCTGGCCGGCCGCGCCGACTCGCTCGACCGCGCCGCCCGCGCGGAACGCGAGGCACGCGCACGTGCCGAGCAGCGGCGGGCGCGGCTGCGCCATGAGGCGGCCGTGGCCGAGGCCGTCGCCTCCGGCGCACGCCAGCTGCTCGCGCACGTCGAGGTGTCGCTCTTCCGCGCGGAGGAGGAACGTGCCGCCGCCGAGGCCGCCAAGGCACGCCGGGAGCAGGACCTCACCGCCGCCCGCGGCACCGGCCGCGACCTCAAGTCCGAACTCGACAAGCTCACCGACTCCGTCCACCGCGGCGAGGTCCTCGGCGCCGAGAAGCGGATGCGGATCGAGCAGCTGGAGACCAAGGCGCTGGAGGAGCTGGGCGTCGAGCCGGCCGGCCTGGTCGACGAGTACGGCCCGCACCAGCTCGTACCGCCCTCCCTGCCGGCCGAGGGCGAGGAGCTGCCCGAGGACCCCGAGCACCCGCGCAACCAGCCCAAGCCCTTCCACCGGGCCGAGCAGGAGAAGCGCCTCAAGGCCGCCGAGCGTGCCTACCAGCAGCTCGGCAAGGTCAATCCGCTCGCCCTGGAGGAGTTCGCCGCCCTGGAGGAACGCCACAAGTTCCTCAGCGAACAGCTGGAAGACCTGAGGAAGACCCGCGCCGACCTGCTCCAGGTCGTCAAGGAGGTCGACGAGCGCGTCGAGCAGGTCTTCACCGAGGCCTACCGGGACACGGCCCGGGAGTTCGAGGGCGTCTTCAGCCGACTGTTCCCGGGCGGTGAGGGGCGGCTCATCCTGACCGACCCCGACAACATGCTCACCACCGGCGTGGACGTCGAGGCGCGTCCGCCGGGCAAGAAGGTCAAGCGGCTGAGCCTGCTCTCCGGCGGCGAGCGGTCACTCACCGCGGTGGCGTTGCTGGTGTCGATCTTCAAGGCTCGGCCGAGCCCCTTCTACGTCATGGACGAAGTCGAGGCTGCCCTCGACGACACCAACCTCCAGCGGCTCATCCGGATCATGCAGGAGCTGCAGGAGGCCTCACAGCTCATCGTGATCACGCACCAGAAGCGGACCATGGAAGTCGCCGACGCGCTGTACGGGGTCTCCATGCAGGGCGACGGCGTGTCGAAGGTCATCAGTCAGCGGCTCCGCTGACCTCCCCTCTTCAAGAGTCACCCCCATTGTCTTCAAAACTTGAACGCATTCCCGTTACCCCTGTGCTGAAAACTCACACCCGGGCCCCCTTGACTTCGAAACTTGAAGGCATAGTCTCGGCGATGTCGTTTTTACCTTCAGGTACCACCTATCTGGAAGGGTCCCCCACCCGGCAGCGTTGCCGGTGGCCCGAGGAGTTGAACGTGACCAGCACAGCGCAGGCACAGAAGTCAGGAGCCGGAGCGGCTCATCCCGATCATCTCGGGCACGTCATCTTCATCGCGGCGGCGGCCGCGATGGGCGGTTTCCTCTTCGGCTACGACAGCTCCGTGATCAACGGCGCCGTCGAGGCCATCCGGGGCCGCTACGACATCGGCTCCGCGGCCCTGGCCCAGGTCATCGCCATCGCCCTGATCGGCTGTGCCATCGGCGCCGCCTACGCCGGACGGATAGCCGACCGCATCGGCCGCATCCGGGTCATGCAGATCGCCGCCGTCCTCTTCACGGTCAGTGCCGTCGGATCGGCGCTGCCCTTCGCGCTGTGGGACTTCGCCCTCTGGCGGGTCATCGGCGGTTTCGCCATCGGCATGGCCTCCGTCATCGGCCCCGCCTACATCGCCGAGGTCGCCCCGCCGGCGTACCGCGGCCGTCTCGGGTCCTTCCAGCAGGCCGCGATCGTCATCGGCATCGCCATCTCGCAGCTGGTCAACTGGGGCCTGCTGAACGCGGCGGGCGGCGACCAGCGCGGCAAGCTGATGGGTCTCGAGGCCTGGCAGGTCATGCTCGGTGTCATGGTGGTCCCGGCCATCCTCTACGGCCTGCTCTCCTTCGCCATCCCCGAGTCGCCCCGCTTCCTGATCTCCGTCGGCAGGCGTGAGCGCGCCCGCGAGATCCTGGCCGAGGTCGAGGGCGAGCACAACGACCTGGACGCCCGGGTCGCCGAGATCGAGCACGCCATGAAGAGCGAGCACAAGTCCACCTTCGGGGACCTGCTCGGCGGCGGCTTCTTCTTCAAGCCGATCGTCTGGATCGGTATCGGCCTCTCGGTCTTCCAGCAGTTCGTCGGCATCAACGTCGCGTTCTACTACTCCTCGACGCTGTGGCAGTCGGTGGGCGTCGACCCGACGGACTCGTTCTTCTACTCCTTCACGACGTCGATCATCAACATCGTCGGCACCGTGATCGCGATGATCTTCGTGGACCGCATCGGCCGTAAGCCGCTGGCCCTGATCGGCTCGGTCGGCATGGTGATCGGTCTCGCGCTCGAAGCCTGGGCCTTCTCGTACGACCTGGTGGACGGCAAGCTGCCGGCCGCGCAGGGCTGGACCGCGCTGATCGCCGCGCACATCTTCGTCCTCTTCTTCGCCCTGTCCTGGGGTGTGGTCGTCTGGGTCATGCTCGGCGAGATGTTCCCCAACAAGATCCGCGCCGCCGCCCTCGGTGTGGCCGCCTCCGCGCAGTGGATCGCCAACTGGGCCATCACCGCGAGCTTCCCGTCCCTGTCCGACTGGAACCTCTCCGCGACCTATGTGATCTACACGGTCTTCGCCGCGCTCTCCATCCCGTTCGTCCTCAAGTTCGTCAAGGAGACGAAGGGCAAGGCGCTGGAGGAGATGGGCTGAGCCCGGTAAACCCCCGAACGTCCTCGTGAGGTCTCGTGGAAGAGGCCCCTCGGACTCGAGGAGACGGGCCAAGTCCCCGCTGCCCCTCTCCTCGACACCCTCCGCCGCCCCGACGTGGTCACCGACCGCGTCGGGGCGGCGGTGCGTCCGGCGTGTGTCCGGTGTCCGGCACCCGCTTCCCGTACCGGGCCAAGCCGAGGCCGGGCTGGAACGGCATCGTCGACTGCGTCGCACGGGAGGCGGACGCGTCCCACCTGCTGCGCTACTCCTGGACCGGCGGGGACGGGGGAGGGAGCACCACGGAGGTCGTCCACCGCATGGAGCCCCATGCCGGCGGCACCCGCTGCACGCTCGCCGACGGGGTGCCGGCCGTTCTCGACAGCCTCCCCGACGCGCGCCGAGCCTCACTCCCCGAGCCGCGGCAGCACCCGCTCCGCGAACAGCCGAAGACTCCGCCACCCCTCCTCCACCGGCATCCCACCGGCCAGCGGATGCAGTACGAGGTTGTCGAGCCCCTGATCCACGCACTGGTCCGGCGTCAGAATCCGGTAGACGCCCTCGGCGCGCAGTTCGTCCACGGTCGTCGCCGCCGACTTCACCGCCGACCGGATGTCGCCGGACTGCCAGGAGGCGTAGGTCCGTGCCTCGTGCAGGAAGTGCTCCCCGTGCTCGGCCCACACCCGGTCCGGTTCCTCGGCGAGGTGCAGCAACGGCGTCTCCGCGGTGGGCATCATGGTCCACCCCTCCGTCCCGTACTCGACGAGCCGCTCCTTGTAGTACGCCTCCAGCTCCGGCAGATGCGCGCTGGGGAAGAACGGCAGGCCGAGGCGGGCGGCCCGGCGGGCGGCGGCCTTGGAGGAGCCGCCGACCAGGAGCAGGGGGTGCGGGTCGGTGAAGGGGCGCGGGGTGACCCGTACCGTACGGCCCCGGTACTCGAACTCCTCGCCGGTCCAGGCTTTGAGCACGGTCTCCAGCAGCTCGTCCTGCAGCCGGCCCCGCCGCTTCCAGTCCACCCCGAACTGGGCGTACTCGTCGGGCCGGTACCCGATCCCGGCGACCGTCACCAGCCGCCCTCCGCTGAGCAGGTCGAGCACCGCGATGTCCTCGGCCAGGCGGAGGGGGTCGTGCAGCGGGCCGATGACCGCGGACACGGTCACCGCGATCCGGCGGGTCGCCCCGAACACCGCGCCCGCGAAGGCGAACGGTGACGGCAGCCAGTTGTTGTCGACGCCGTGGTGCTCCTCGGTCTGGATGGTGGTGACGCCGTGCTCGTCGGCGTAGGCGGCCATTTCCAGGGCGGCCTGGTAGCGGTCGCCGAGCGAGGCGGGGGTGGCGCCGGGTTCGACGAGGTTGAAACGTACGACCGTGACGGGCATGGGGCCCCCTTCACCGGGCGGGTGTGGAGGGGGACGTTAGCTGACGGTGTGTCAGACATCCAGAGGGGTGTCGCGGGACTCCATGACTGATACTGGACCCGTTATGGAAACCGTCATCCTTGCTGTAGTCATCGCCGTGGTCGTGCTCGGTGCGCTCGGCGGGCTCGTCGTCGGCAGTCGGCGCAAGAAGTCGCTGCCCCCGCCTCCCCCCACCGCGCCCGACATCACCGCCCCTCCGGCCGAGCCGCACGTCGGCGACGAGGCCGAGACGCCGCGCGACGAACCGCGCCGGACCATAGAGGAGGTGGATCTTCCGGACGGCTCGGCGCCGGTCGCCGTCGAGGAGCCACCCCTCGAAGTCCCCGAGATCGAGGTCCCCGAGCCGACCGCCGGCCGGCTCGTGCGCCTCCGTGCCCGTCTCTCCCGTTCCCAGAACGCCCTCGGCAAGGGGCTGCTCACGCTGCTGTCGCGCGAGCACCTCGACGAGGACACCTGGGAGGAGATCGAGGACATCCTGCTCACCGCCGACGTCGGTGTGGCCCCCACCCAGGAGCTGGTCGACGGCCTGCGCGAGCGCGTGAAGGTGCTCGGTACGCGGACCCCCGAGGAGCTGCGCGGCCTCCTGCGGGAGGAGCTGCTCAAGCTGCTCGGCACCGACTTCGACCGCACCGTGAAGACCGAGCCCGAGACCAGCAAGCCGGGCATCGTGATGGTCGTCGGCGTCAACGGCACCGGCAAGACCACCACCACCGGCAAGCTCGCCCGTGTCCTGGTGGCCGACGGCCGCTCGGTCGTCCTGGGCGCCGCCGACACCTTCCGTGCCGCCGCCGCCGACCAGCTGCAGACCTGGGGTGAGCGGGTCGGCGCCTACACCGTGCGCGGCCCCGAGGGCGGCGACCCCGCCTCCGTCGCCTTCGACGCGGTGAAGGAGGGCAAGGAGATGGGGTCCGACGTGGTGCTCATCGACACCGCCGGGCGGCTGCACACCAAGACCGGGCTCATGGACGAGCTCGGCAAGGTGAAGCGGGTCGTGGAGAAGCAGGCCCCGCTGGACGAGATCCTGCTCGTCCTCGACGCGACCACCGGGCAGAACGGTCTCGTCCAGGCCCGTGTGTTCGCCGAGGTCGTCGACATCACCGGCATCGTCCTCACCAAGCTGGACGGTACGGCGAAGGGCGGCATCGTGATCGCGGTCCAGCGCGAACTGGGCGTGCCGGTCAAGCTGGTCGGCCTGGGTGAAGGCGCCGACGACCTCGCGCCGTTCGAGCCGGAGGCGTTCGTTGACGCCCTTATCGGAGAGTGACCCCACCTACCAAAATTGGTATGTGGTCCATGTGGTCCATGTGGTCAAAGAAGCGCCCGTTCTCCCAAGGTGCAGTTGGGAGACGGGCGCTTCTTTGTGTACGGCTACGGGTCTATGCGCGTGACCTGTGCGCCACGTAGGCCAAGGTCCCCAGCAGCAGCCTCGCCGCCGGCGGCTTCGTCGCCGTGTCCAGGGACGGCGGGCGCAGCCATCGCGCCGGCCCCAGTCCGCCCCGGTCGGACGGCGGAGCCGTGATGTGCGCGCCGGGGCCGAGGCCGCGCAGGTCGAGGGCGCTCGGGTCGTCCCAGCCCATGCGGTAGAGGAGGTCGGGGAGCTCGGCGGCGGCGTCGGGGGCGACGAAGAACTGGGCGCGGCCGTCGGGGGTGGCGGTGACCGGGCCGAGGGGGAGGCCCATGCGCTCCAGGCGGGCCAGCGCGTTGCGGCCGGCCGGTTCGGCCACCTCGATGACGTCGAACGCGCGGCCGACCGTGAGCATGACCGATGCGCCGGGGTACTCGCCCCAGGTCTTGGTCACTTCGTCGAGGGTGGCGCCGGCCTTGACCTGGGGCGCGAAGTCCAGCGGATGCGCGCCCGGCGCGGGGCACTTCCTGTCACCGCAGGAACACGCGCCCCCGGCGGCCCGTGCGCCCGCCACGACGTCCCAGCCCCACAGGCCGGTGAACTCGGCGACGGCGGTGCACTCCGAGGAGCGGCCGCGCCTGCGCGTGCCGGAGCGGATCTCCCGGATGCCGCCGATCGTGAAGCCCATGCCCCCTCCAACGTGTCCGACGCGTCGGTGGTTACGACACGAATGCGGAACGTGACCCTGTGTGTTCCGGGCTCACCGGCTCCGCTCGGCCCAGGCGGCGCTCCGAAGTGCCCCGGGTGGTGAACTCGGCGGCGCGCGCCCCTGAGTGCATCGCTCCGCCTACTCCCGGCCGTCCTATGTCAAGTGAATCGCGTGGAGGCCACCGTGAGTTCATTCGAAGGGGTGGCGAATGGTGGCGTTTCCGGGATCGCCATGGCCGGACCCGTGATCGTAGGATTACTTTGAGTGCACGAGTCCTGGGGGCACATGCACTCGTGAGTATGCCGGAGGCAACTCGGCTTTCCGTTCGAAGGGTGAGAACTACCGGACGGGCGGACCTATTTACCGGCATTCTGATAGGGCTTGGCGCACTCAGCGACAAGTGGTCTCAGGGATGGGGGCGTTCCAGTGAGCGGCAACGGCGGAAGCGGGGCGACCGCGACCAGCACGGAGAAGCGCCCGAACGAGCTGCTCGCTTCGTGGTTCGTGCGCAGCGGCTGGTCGAAGGGCGAACTCGCCCGTCAAGTCAACCGCAGGGCACGCCAGTTGGGTGCCAACCACATCTCCACGGACACCTCCCGGGTGCGCCGCTGGCTGGACGGCGAGAACCCCCGCGAGCCCATCCCCAGGATCCTGTCCGAGCTGTTCTCCGAGCGCTTCGGCCTCGTGGTCTCCGTCGAGGACCTCGGCCTGCGCGCGGCACGCCAGTCACCCTCCGCGACCGGCGTCGACCTGCCCTGGACGGGCCCGCAGACAGTGGCGCTGCTCAGCGAGTTCTCGCGCAGCGACCTGATGCTGGCGCGGCGCGGCTTCCTCGGGACCTCGCTGGTCCTGTCGGCGGGCCCGTCCCTCATCGAGCCGATGCAGCGCTGGCTGGTGCCCGGCCCCGGGGCCCCGCAGCCGGAGCCCGAGTCGGCCGCCGCGAGCCGCCGCGGCGGGCGTCTGTCCAGGCCGGAGCTGGACCTCCTGGAGTCCACCACGGTGATGTTCCGCCAGTGGGACGCCCAGTGCGGCGGCGGCCTGCGCCGCAAGGCGGTCGTCGGCCAGCTGCACGAGGTGACCGACCTCCTCCAGGAATCCCAGCCCGAGACCACCACCCGCAAGCTGTTCAAGGTCGCCGCCGAGCTGGCCGAACTCGCGGGCTGGATGTCGTACGACGTGGGGCTGCAGCCCACCGCCCAGAAGTACTTCGTCCTCGCGCTGCACGCCGCCAAGGAGGCCGGCGACCGGCCGCTCGGCTCGTACGTCCTCTCCAGCATGAGCCGCCAGATGATCCACCTCGGCCGGCCCGACGACGCCCTGGAACTGATCCACCTCGCGCAGTACGGCAGCCGGGACTGCGCGAGCCCGCGCACCCAGTCGATGCTGTATGCGATGGAGGCCCGCGCCTACGCCAACATGGGGCAGCCCGGCAAGTGCAAGCGGGCCGTGCGGATGGCCGAGGACACCTACGCCGACATCGACGAGTGGGACGACCCGGAGCCCGACTGGATCCGCTTCTTCTCCGAGGCCGAGCTGCACGGCGAGAACAGCCATTCCTTCCGCGACCTCGCTTATGTCGCGGGCCGCAGCCCGGCGTACGCCTCCCTGGCCGAGCCCGTGATGCAGCAGGCCGTCGACCTGTTCGCCAAGGACTCCGAGCACCAGCGGTCGTACGCACTCAACCTGATCGGCATGGCCACCGTTCACCTGCTGCGGCGCGAGCCCGAGCGGAGCGCGGTGCTGGCGGAGCAGGCCATGCGTGTCGCCAAGAAGGTCCGCTCCGAGCGGGTGAACACTCGTATTCGAAAGACCGTCGACACGGCTGTACGCGACTTCGGGGATCTCGCCGCGGTCGTGGACCTCACCGAGAAGCTCGCGATCGAGCTCCCGGAGACCGCCGAGGCGGTCTGAATCCCTTGAGCCCCGGCCGCGGCCGGCCCTCCCGAACTGCCCGACTCGGCTCCCCCGTGCCAGGTCATCGGAAGGCCGCCCGTGGCCGGTTTCGGCCTCCCGGGAAGGTTGCGCCACGATAACGATCGCGCAGCCGGACATCTCGCAGTTCATCGACCCGTAACACGCAGAGCGCCTTCGTCACGCCGGTGAAACAACCAGGGGCTTCCATCGAAACCGCGCTGCGCCAATCTCATGGCGCATAACCGGCCCACCCCTCAAGACCGGACCGCTCACACGCTCCGACCCGCACGGGGCCGTACAACCGACGAGGAGACGCCGATGGCATCAGCCGCCATCACGCTTGCGGCGGAGGCACCCAAACTGTCCTCCGCAAACACAGGGTTCATGCTTATCGCATCCGCCTTGGTGCTGATCATGACGCCGGGCCTGGCCTTCTTCTACGGAGGCATGGTTCGGGTCAAGAGCACCCTGAACATGCTGATGATGAGCTTCATCAGCATCGGGATCGTCACCATCCTGTGGGTGCTCTACGGCTTCTCGCTTGCCTTTGGCACGCACAACGGCCTCATCGGCTGGGACTCCGACTGGTTCGGCCTCAGCAAGGTCGGTCTGACGGATCTCTGGCCGGGCTACACCATCCCGATCTTCGTCTTCATGGTCTTCCAGATGATGTTCGCGGTCATCACGCCGGCACTGATAAGCGGTGCCCTCGCCGACCGCGTCAAGTTCTCGGCCTGGTCGCTCTTCGTCGCCCTGTGGCTCACGCTCGTCTACGTCCCGGTCGCCCACTGGGTGTGGGGTGCCGACGGCTGGGCCTACAAGCTCGGTGTGATCGACTTCGCCGGTGGTACGGCGGTTCACATCAACGCCGGTGCCGGCGCCCTCGGTGTCATCCTGGTCATCGGCAAGCGCGTCGGCTTCAAGAAGGACCCGATGCGTCCGCACAGCCTCCCGCTGGTGATGCTCGGCGCCGGTCTGCTGTGGTTCGGCTGGTTCGGCTTCAACGCCGGTTCGTGGCTCGGTAACGACGACGGCGTCGGCGCGCTGATGTTCGTCAACACCCAGGTCGCCACCGCCGCCGCCATGCTGGCCTGGCTCGCCTACGAGAAGATCCGCCACGGCGCGTTCACCACGCTGGGCGCCGCCTCCGGTGCCGTCGCCGGTCTGGTCGCCATCACCCCGTCCGGTGGTGCGGTCTCCCCGATGGGCGCGATCGCGGTCGGCGTCATCGCCGGTGTCGCCTGTGCCGCGGCCGTCGGCCTGAAGTACAAGTTCGGCTTCGACGACTCCCTCGACGTCGTCGGCGTCCACATGGTCGGCGGTATCGCCGGCTCCCTGCTGATCGGCCTCTTCGCCAGCGGCAAGGGCCAGTCCGCAGTGAAGGGCCTCTTCTACGGCGGCGGCATGCACCAGTTCTGGATCCAGTGCGCCGGTGTCTTCGCGGTCCTGTTCTACTCCCTCATCGTCTCCGCGATCCTCGCCTTCCTCCTCGACAAGACCATCGGTATGCGGGTCACCGAGGACGAAGAGATCTCCGGCATCGACCAGGCCGAGCACGCCGAGACCGCATACGACTTCAGCGGAGCCGGAGGCGGCCTCGGCAGCTCCCCGTCCGTCGCCGCGACGGAGACGAAGAAGGTGGACGCATGAAGCTCATCACCGCCGTCGTGAAGCCCCACCGGCTCGACGAGATCAAGGAGGCCCTCCAGGCCTTCGGGGTCCACGGCCTGACGGTCACCGAGGCGAGCGGCTACGGTCGTCAGCGGGGCCACACCGAGGTCTACCGCGGTGCCGAGTACACCGTCGACCTGGTCCCCAAGATCCGCATCGAGGTCCTGGCCGAGGACGACGACGCCGACCAGCTGATCGACGTCATCGTCAAGGCCGCCCGCACCGGCAAGATCGGTGACGGCAAGGTCTGGTCCCTCCCGGTCGAGACGGCCGTCCGGGTCCGGACCGGCGAGCGCGGCCCGGACGCGCTCTAAACAGAAGAAGGACAGGAGTCGCTGGGTGTCGAGTACGGACGTGCGTGACGAAGCTGAAGACTCGGGACCCAGCGGCTATGCGGCGGCCCGGCTGCGTCTCCTCACCGAGGGGGCGCAGTCCGGGCCGCCGCGCCGTGCCGCCCTCTCCGAGCTGACGGACGACTGGCTGACCGGCCTGTTCGCCGCCGGCTCCGGGGGCCTGCGCGGCGCCTCCCTGGTCGCCGTCGGCGGCTACGGCCGCGGTGAGCTGTCCCCGCGCAGCGACCTGGACCTGCTCCTCCTCCACGACGGCAGCGACCCCAAGGCGGTCGCCGCCCTGGCCGACCGCATCTGGTACCCCGTCTGGGACCTGGGCCTCGCCCTCGACCACTCCGTGCGCACACCGGCGGAGGCCCGCAAGACGGCCGGAGAGGACCTGAAGGTCCAACTCGGCCTGCTCGACGCCCGCCACATCGCCGGCGACCTGGGGCTGACCGCCGGACTGCGGACGGCCGTCCTCGCCGACTGGCGCAACCAGGCGCCGAAACGTCTCCCCGAACTCCAGGAGCTGTGCGCCGAGCGAGCCGAACGCCAGGGCGAGCTCCAGTACCTCCTCGAACCCGACCTCAAGGAAGCGCGCGGCGGCCTCCGCGACGCCACCGCCCTGCGCGCCGTCGCCGCCTCCTGGCTGGCGGACGCCCCGCGCGAGGGCCTCGACGACGCCCGCCGCCGACTGCTCGACGTACGTGACGCGCTCCACCTCACCACAGGGCGCGCGACCGACCGGCTCGCGCTCCAGGAACAGGACCAGGTCGCCGCCGAGCTCGGACTGCTGGACGCCGACACGCTCCTGCGCCAGGTCTACGAGGCCGCGCGCGTCATCTCGTACGCCAGTGACGTCACCTGGCGCGAGGTGGGGCGCGTGCTGCGCTCGCGCGCCGTGCGGCCGCGCCTGCGCGCCATGCTGGGCGGCGGCAAGCCGGTCGTCGATCGGTCTCCGCTCGCCGAGGGCGTGGTGGAGCAGGACGGCGAGGTGGTGCTCGCCCGCGCCGCGCGCCCCGAGCGCGACCCGGTGCTGCCGTTGCGCGCCGCGGCCGCCGCCGCACAGGCCGGCCTCCCGCTCTCTCTGCACGCCGTACGGCGCATGGCGACCATCGCGCGCCCTCTGCCCACGCCCTGGCCCGCCGAGGCGCGCGAACAGCTGGTGACCCTGCTCGGCTCGGGCCACCCCACCATCGAGGTCTGGGAGGCCCTGGAGGCCGAGGGCCTGATCACGCGCCTGCTTCCCGACTGGGAGCGGGTCCGCTGCCGCCCGCAGCGCAACGCCGTGCACATCTGGACCGTCGACCGGCACCTCATCGAAACGGCCGTCCGCGCCTCGGAGTTCACCCGCCGCGTCCACCGCCCCGACCTGCTGCTCGTCGCCGCCCTGCTGCACGACATCGGCAAGGGCTGGCCCGGCGACCACTCGGTGGCCGGCGAGATCATCGCCAAGGACGTCGCCGCGCGCATCGGCTTCGACCGGGACGACGTCGCCGTACTCGCCACGCTGGTACGACACCATCTGCTGCTGATCGACACCGCCACCCGGCGTGACCTGGAGGACCCGGCCACCGTGCACGCGGTCGCCGAGGCGGTCGGCTCGCAGGGCACGCTGGAGCTGCTGCACGCCCTGACCGAGGCGGATGCCCTGGCCACCGGCCCGGCGGCCTGGTCGTCCTGGCGGGGCTCGCTCGTCGCCGACCTGGTCAAGCGGGTCGCTGCCGCCCTCGCCGGGGACGTCCTCGACGAACCCGAGCCCGCCGCGCCCACCGCCGAGCAGGAACGGCTCGCCATCGAGGCGGTCGCCACCGGCAGCCCGGTGCTCTCCCTGCGCGCCCAGACCGAGCCGCCGACGGAGGACCAGCCCTCCGGTGACCCGGAACCGCTCGGCGTGGAGCTCCTGATCGCCGTACCGGACCAGCCGGGCGTGCTGCCCGCGGTGGCCGGTGTGCTGGCGATGCACCGACTGACCGTACGGACTGCCGAGCTTCGGGCCCTGGACCTGCCGGACGGGGTCGACGGCTCCGTCCTGCTGCTGGACTGGCGGGTCGCGGCGGAGTACGGCTCCCTGCCGCAGGCCGCGCGTCTGCGCGCCGATCTCGTACGAGCCCTGGACGGCTCCCTGGACATCGCGGGGCGCCTGGCCGAGCGCGACGCCGCCTATCCGCGCCGTAGGGGTGTCGTGGCGCCGCCGCCCCGGGTGGCGGTCGCGTCGGCCGCGTCCCGGCACGCCACGGTCATCGAGGTGCGCGCCCAGGACGCGCCCGGCCTGCTGCACCGGATCGGACGGGCGCTGGACGACGCGAAGGTGCGGGTGCGCAGCATGCATGTGTCGACGCTGGGTGCCAACGCCGTGGACGCCTTCTATGTGACCGGCCCCGAGGGCGCGCCCCTGCCGGGCGAGGAGGCGGCCTCCGTGGCGCGGAAGCTGGAAGAGACGCTGCGCGGCTGACGCGGGACACGGTCCCCGCCCGCCGTACGCAGGGCGGGGACGATTGTCTTGCGCGGCCGGATACCCTGGAAGACGCTCACACTGCTCCCGACTCCGAGGACCGACGCCGCCGTGTTCGACACTCTCTCCGATCGCCTGTCAGCGACCTTCAAGAATCTGCGCGGCAAGGGGCGTCTGAGCGAGGCGGACATCGACGCCACCGCGCGCGAGATCCGCATCGCGCTCCTGGAGGCGGACGTCGCCCTGCCGGTCGTCCGTACGTTCATCAAGAACGTCAAGGACCGCGCCATGGGCGCCGAGGTCTCCAGGGCACTGAACCCCGCCCAGCAGGTCCTGAAGATCGTGAACGAGGAGCTCGTCACGATCCTCGGCGGCGAGACCCGCCGTCTGCGCTTCGCCAAGCAGCCGCCCACCGTGATCATGCTGGCGGGTCTGCAGGGTGCCGGTAAGACCACCCTCGCGGGCAAGCTCGGCCGCTGGCTGAAGGAGCAGGGCCACTCGCCGCTGCTCGTCGCCGCCGACCTCCAGCGCCCGAACGCCGTGAACCAGCTGAGCGTCGTCGCCGAGCGCGCCGGCGTCGCGGTCTACGCGCCCGAGCCGGGCAACGGCGTGGGCGACCCGGTCAAGGTCGCGAAGGACTCCATCGACTTCGCGAAGTCCAAGGTCCACGACATCGTGATCGTGGACACCGCCGGCCGCCTGGGCATCGACCAGGACATGATGCGGCAGGCCGCGGACATCAGGGACGCGGTCAGCCCGGACGAGATCCTCTTCGTCGTCGACGCGATGATCGGTCAGGACGCCGTCACCACGGCCGAGGCCTTCCGCGACGGCGTCGGCTTCGACGGCGTGGTGCTCTCCAAGCTCGACGGTGACGCCCGCGGTGGTGCCGCCCTGTCGATCCGCCAGGTCACCGGCAAGCCGATCATGTTCGCGTCGAACGGCGAGAAGCTCGAGGACTTCGACGCCTTCCACCCGGACCGGATGGCCTCCCGCATCCTCGACATGGGCGACCTGCTCACCCTGATCGAGCAGGCGGAGAAGACGTTCAGCCAGGAAGAGGCCCAGAAGATGGCCTCCAAGCTGGCGTCCAAGAAGGGCCAGGACTTCACCCTGGACGACTTCCTGGCCCAGATGGAGCAGGTCAGGAAGATGGGCAGCATCTCCAAGCTGCTCGGGATGCTGCCCGGCATGGGCCAGATCAAGGACCAGATCAACAACCTGGACGAGCGGGACGTCGACCGCACCGCCGCGATCATCAAGTCGATGACCCCGGGCGAGCGCCAGGACCCGAACATCATCAACGGCTCGCGCCGCGCCCGTATCGCCAAGGGTTCCGGCGTCGAGGTCAGCGCGGTCAAGAACCTGGTCGAGCGGTTCTTCGAGGCCCGCAAGATGATGTCCCGCATGGCCCAGGGCGGCGGCATGCCGGGGATGCCCGGGATGCCGGGCATGGGCGGCGGTCCCGGCCGTGCCAAGAAGCAGCCGAAGCAGGCCAAGGGCAAGCAGCGCTCCGGCAACCCGATGAAGCGCAAGCAGCAGGAGCAGGAGGAGGCCGCCCGCCGCGCCGCCGCCGCTCAGGGCGGCAACGCGTTCGGCGTGCCGGGCCAGCAGGCCCCGCAGGACTTCGAGCTGCCGGACGAGTTCAAGAAGTTCATGGGCTGACGGTTCATCGCATACGACGCCGGGGGCGCTCCCGATCGGGCACCACGGCCCGTACGCCCGACTGCCGCAGCGGGGCGAGGAGGAGTCCCTCGTCGTCCATGGGCACGGGCACCGTGGTGACGCCGGCCGAGGCGT